>CALKWG010000418.1 GCA_938004315.1 uncultured Spirochaetaceae bacterium | reverse complement strand
GAATCAGGATGGCGTCGCCGGCCGAATCGAAGACCTCCCGATACCGTTCTTCGCTCCTTAGGAGCTCTTCCTGCAATCGATCGCGCTCGCCTAAGGAGACGCGGAGCTTATGCCTCATGCCGTCCAGGCTATCGGCCAGGTCGCGTAGCTCGGCGGCGGCCACGCGCGCGCGGGGCGGGCTTAGGGGTCGGTCGAGGGTATCCAAGCTGATCGCGCCGGCTGACTCGCCCAAAGCCCGTAAGGGCTCCGCGATCCAGCGCCGCAAGAGCTTGTACTGCACGAACGATGCAGCGCCTAGGGCGCCGATGAGAACGAGGGCTAGCGTCAGGGCCGTTCGCATGGCCATCGTGAAGGCCTCGCGCCGCGCGAAGCGCACGGTAAGGACGCCCAGCTCCTGGCCGCTCGCATGGACGAGCGGGTAGACGCGCTCGAGAGCGCCGAAGGGCGAGTCGGCGGGCATGAATCGTAGCGAGTCATGGTCGGACACGAGCTCAAGCCCCTCGACGTAGGGCAGGTACAGGGCCGAGCGCAGGTACTCCTGCGTCTGGGAGTTGAATTCCCAGAGCATCGCGGACAGCTGCGGGGCGACGATGCGCTCGATGAGCGTGGCGCTCGCTTCGATATCCCTGAATTCCGCGACCAGGGTGAAGGCCGCGGCTAAGGCGGAGAGGAGGAGTCCGGCTCCGAGCGCGGCGGCCAATAAGGCCCTGGCCATGAGCTTGGCTATGCCGCGATCCTTGACCGACGCCGATTGCATCGCTTCCCTAAGCCTCCGCGCACTAGTATAGGCCGCGGCGGGAGATATCGCCAGCGCGGAGGCTGAGCGCTCGACGAAAGAAAGAGCCCCGGACGGCTACGCCGCCCGGGGCCTCGGTTCTATACGCGGCCATCTATCAGGGTGATGGCAAACTTGGTGCTTGTCAGCAGCCTGTTAGGCCGCCCCGACTTAGATCGCCAGCCGGATGATCACGAGGGTCGCTATGAACAGCGCCCCGCTCACGCCGCAGAACGCGGCCAGGACGCGGCTGCTCGCCTTCATACGGTCTCCTTCCCGCGCGCCTCGTAGCGCGCCGCGAGCTCCGCCATGCCTATGCCGAGCTCGTCCATGGTCTTGAAGAGCCCCGGCAGGGACTCGGCGTAGAAGCGCTGCCTGCGGGCCTCGCGCGCCCGCTCGGCCGCCCCCTCGCCCACGTAGTAGCCGGTGCCGCGCTCGGCGCCGGCCACGCCGCGCTCCGAGAGGATCTGCAGGGCGCGCGCCGCCGTGTTCGGGTTGACCTCCAGGCTGGCGGCCAGCTCGCGGGCCGAGGGCAGGCGCTCGCCGGCGGCCAAGCGCCCGGAGACCACCTCGTCCTCCAGCATGTCGGCTATCTGCACGAAGATGGGCCGTTCGTTACTGAACCTCATCGGCGGCCTCCTTCTCCGCGACGCGGAAGTAGGCGTAGGCCAGGGCGAAACAGGGCAGGATCGCGTAGCGCCATATATCGGTGAGGAGCTGCGTGCGATTGGCCGCTGCTTCGAAGCGCGGATTACCTTCTGCAATCCAACGCCCATTCATGAATGATAGATTGCCGGCCACGCCAGGCTCCTTAAATAGTCGAGCCATGAACGGTGCGGAGACCAGCACCAAGGCTACGGCCGCTGCGGAGGCCACGCCCGCGGTCTTCACGAGGGCGTTCTTGCGGAACACCGCCGAGCCGGCTATCAGGGCCGGCGCGATCGTCCAGTACGACAGGAGCGCCTCCAGATACGAGCGCTGGAAAGGATGCCAAGGCAGGCCGGCGACGTCGCCCTTAAGGCTCTGGATGCCCCAGAGCAGGGTCGAGGCAGCGGAGGCCGCCGCCGCCGAACCGATCGGCCAAATTACGAAGAGCCAGACCAGGGCCGCCAGGTACTTCTCGGCGCTCGTCGCCGGCAGGAGCAGCCATTCGGTGCTATAGCGGCCGTGCATGCCCTTGAAGGCGCGGGAGGCGTAGTACAGGCCCACCAAGGTGACGCCCACGCCCCACAGCGGCGCGCTGCCGCCGCCCGGACTCATGCCGTTATTGATAGGCGCCTCGCCGCCCAGGATCAGGGTGACGAGGTTGAGGCCCACGACGATGCCGAGCGTGATCACGGCCATGGGCAGCTCGGAAGCCGCCAGGTTGCGCGTAAGGAGGGCGATTCGGCCGGGGCTAAAGCGCGCGTTCGCGTCGACGGTAATCATACCAGGGCCTCCTCGGGCTTAAGCTCGCCCATGGCCTCGCCGGCCATCGCGGCGCTGAGCCGGGCGGGCGCCTGCACGGCCGCCTCGAAGACCAGCTCCAAATCCAGGGCCTGGCCCGGCTCGGCTAGGAGGGCGCTATAGCCCACCGCGTCGCGCCTGGCGGCCACGACCGGCCGGCCGGACAGCTCGGGCACCCGGGCGGTCGAGAGCCTCGCCGCCAACTCCTCGGCGCCCGCCTCGAAGACCGCCTTGCCCTGATGGATCACCATCACCGGGTCGATGAGGCTCTCTAGGTCGCGCACCTGGTGCGTGGACAGGACGATGACCCGATCGGGGTCCTGCATGGCCGACAGGGCGCGGCGGAACTGGCCCTTGCTAGGGATGTCCAAGCCGTTGGTCGGCTCGTCTAAGAAGAGCATGCGCGCCCCGGAGGCCAGGGCTCCGGCCAAGGCGAACTTTTTGCGCTGGCCGTAGGACCAGGCGCTTACCTTGCGCTCCGCCGGCAGCTCGAACTCGCGCATGAGCGCATTGAAGCGCAGCCGGTCGAAGCGCGGGCGGAAGACCGCCACCCGATCGACCCACTGCGCCGCCGTCATGGCCGGCGGCGCCGGATCCTCCGGCACGAAGCAGAGGTCGGCCAGGTGGGCCGCCTCGCGCCGGCCCGGCGTCCGGCCGAACGCGTCTACGCTCCCCGAGGCGGGGAGCAGGGCGCCGGCGGCGAGCTTTAAGAGACTCGTCTTGCCGGCCCCGTTCAGGCCCAGGAGGCCGTAGCATCCCCCCGGCTTGAAAGTCAGGCTAAGGCCCTCGAACAGCGGCCTCTTGCCGTACCCGAAGGTCACGGCTTCCATCGTGATCATAACACCCTCCTGGTGTAGTAGCTATGTAGTACACTATAGCGATAGGAAAACAGATCGTCAAGTCTAGAATAGAACCTTTTAGCGAGAATAATGCGAAGATATGCAGGCCTCGCTTGACCCGAACGAGGCCGCCCGGCCAGTATGGCCGCGTCGGCCCGCCGACGGGCCCGCGCTAGGAGCGAACCTTCCATGGACAAGAAACGCAGCCTCATCGAGGGCGTCATAGCCCTCGCCGTACTGGGCCTAGGCTTCGGCTCGATGGCGGCGATCATGGGCCCGCAGAACTTCATCAACACCGTCACCAAGAGCGCCCATGACCTCCTTATGAACACAGTCTTCTATCTTATGGCCATCACCGTCATCGTCGGAGCCTTGAGCGCGCTCATGATCGAGTTCGGCGTCGTCAAGATCATCGAGCGCCTGACCGCGCCCCTCATGAAGCCGCTCTTCGGCCTGCCCGGCGTCGCCTCGCTGGCGGCGGTGCTCACCTTCCTATCGGACAATCCGGCCATCCTAAGCCTGGCGCGCGACAAGGGCTACGCCAGCTATTTCAAACGGCACCAACTCTATGCCCTGGCCAACTTCGGCACGGCCTTCGGCATGGGTCTCATCGTCATGACCTACATGATGGGCTTAGGGTTCTACGCCGAGACCGTCATAGGCCTCGCGGGCGCGGTCATCGGCGCGATCGTATCGACGAGGCTCATGCAGCGCGCGATTAAGAAGAAGATAGGCGTAGTCGACGCGGTGCCCGTACAGGCGCAGGAGGAGTTCGACGAAGACGCCGTCATCAAGCCCAAGGCCGAGAACGTCGTGGTCAGGGCGCTCAACGCCATGCTAGACGGCGGCAAAGGCGGGGTCGAGGCGGGCATGGCCATCATCCCCGGCGTGCTCATCATCTCCACCGCCGTCATGATGCTCACCTGGGGTCCACGGGACCCGGCCGTCGGTTACCAGGGCCTGGCCTACGAGGGCGTTCCGGTCCTGCCGGCCATGGGCCGTTTCCTATCGCCGCTCTTCGACCTGCTCTTCGGCTTCAAGAGCCCTGAGGCCATCGCCTTCCCCATCACCAGCCTGGGCGCCGTAGGCGCCGCCTTGGGCCTCGTCCCCCGCTTCATCAAGGAAGGCCTGGCCCACGGCAACGACATAGCCGTGTTCACCGCCATAGGCATGTGCTGGTCGGGCTTCCTCTCCACCCATACGGGCATGATGGACGCCCTGGGTAAGCGCGAGTTCATAGGCAAAGCCTTAGCCTCGCACGCGATCGGCGGCGTGGCCGCCGGCGTCGCGGCCCACTACCTCTACGAAGGCGTCCAGCTGGCCGCGCGGCTTTTCGGCTAGGCCCCGCTAGGCCGCGGCCGCCCGCCTCTCGGGCAGGCGCAGGAGCGCGGCCAAGACCAGGCAGACGGCCGAGCAGGCGGCCAAGCCGAGCCCCGGCCCCAGGCGGTCGGCGGCGAAGCCCAGGCCGAGCGCTATGATGGCGGCGAAGAGCGTCTCCGCCTGGGACTCGGCCGAGAGCGCGGTGGCCAACGCATCCTGGTTCATAAGCTCGGTGACGTAGGCTATGCCCATGGGCTTACGTAAATTTTCGATAACATAAATGCCGACGTACAGCAAGGCCGCCGGCGCGAGTATGCCCCAGCCGTATGACAGGCCGCTCATGAGGCCCAAGCCGACGCCGACGAGCAGGGTCAGGTTCAAAGGCCGCGCCAGGCTTTCGAAGCGCTCGGAGAAGCG
>CALKWG010000417.1 GCA_938004315.1 uncultured Spirochaetaceae bacterium | reverse complement strand
CGCGGATGGAGGCGACGTTCTGTTCGTTGGCGTTTAAGGTTTCGTTGAAGAAGTCGGCGCTCAGGCCCGATTCCATGGCCAAGGGCCAGAGCCTGTCGGCCAGGGCGCGGTAGCCTCGGCGTAGCTCCTGCATGAGATCGACGATGGTCTTTGCGTCAAGGGCGGTCTGGGCCATAACTGCTCTCCCCGCTAAGGAATGAGGCAGTATCGCACGCTTAGGCCCCGTCCGCCACAAAAAAAGCCGCCCCGGCGGGCGGGGCGGCTCGGATGCCCAGCCTGCTAGGCCGGCTCGTGGTACAGGAAGCAGGCCACCTGGTGCCCGGGGCCGGCGTCCTTCAAGGTAGGCACGTTCTCCTTGCACTTGTCCATCCGGTGCTGGCAACGATCGTAGAAGTAGCAGCCCGAGCGCCGCTGGTCGGGCGAGGGCACGTCGCCCGTAAGGAGTATACGCTGGCGCTTACGCTCAATGGCCGGATCCGGTATGGGCGCGGCCGAGAGCAGGGCCTGCGTGTACGGGTGCAGCGGCTTCTTATACAGCTCCGCCGAGTCGGAGACCTCCACGATGACGCCCAGGTACATGACCGCTATGCGGTTGGAGATGTACTGGATGACCGCCAGGTCGTGCGCGATGAAGAGGTAGGTGAGCCCGAATTCCTCCTGCAGGTCCTTGAAGAGGTTCAGGATCTGGGACTGGATCGATACGTCCAGGGCGGATACCGGCTCGTCGCAGAGCACCAGCTCGGGCTTCAAGGCCAGGGCGCGGGCGATGCCGATGCGCTGACGCTGGCCGCCGGAGAACTCGTGCGGGTAGCGGTTCTTAAAGTAGCGCGACAGGCCCACGCGTTCCAGGAGCTGCTCGACGCGCTCGTCGATCTCCGTCTTGGACATGGTGACGAGCCCCGCCTTGGTGAAGATCCGCATGGGCTCGGCCACGATGTCGCGGGTGGTCATGCGCGGGTTCAAGGACGCGTAGGGGTCCTGGAACACGATCTGCATATCCTTGCGCATCTCTAAGAGCTCGTGCGCCGGCAGCTTGGTCAGGTCCTTGCCCTTCAAGAGCACCTTGCCGGCGGTGGGCTTATAGAGCTGGGCGACCGCGCGCAGGGTAGTGGACTTCCCGCAGCCCGATTCGCCCACGAGCCCGAGGGTCTCGCCCTTCTTGATCGAGAGGTCGACGCCGTCGACGGCGTAGATGAAGCCCTTCTTGCGGTTCAGGACCCCGCCCGCGTGGAAGGGGAAGTGCATCTTAAGCCCGCGGACCTCGAGCAGCTTATCGTTATTTTCCATCTTACTTCCCCTCTCCGTACAGCCAGCAGGCGACGCTCCGGCCCTTGCCGACCGCGCTGACCGGCGGGTATTTGCTCTTGCAGATATCCATAGCCCGCTCGCAGCGCGGGAAGAAGGGGCAGCAATCCGGCAGGTTGATGACGTTCGGCGGCTGGCCCGGTATGGAGTACAGCCGCTGCTTGTTCTCGCGGTCCAGGCGCGGCACGCTCTTGATGAGGCCCTGCGTATAGGGGTGCTTGGGATCGGCGAAGATCTCGTCGGCGTTGCCCTTCTCTACGATGCGGCCGGCGTACATCACGCAGATATTGTCGCACATGCCGGCGACCACGCCGAGGGAGTGCGTAATGAGTATGACGGCCGTGCCCAGGCGCTCGGAGAGCTCGTTGATGAGCTCGAGGATCTGGGCCTGGATGGTCACGTCCAGCGCCGTGGTAGGCTCGTCGGCGATGAGGATCTCCGGGTTGCAGGAGAGCGCCATGGCGATCATCACGCGCTGGCGCATGCCGCCGGAGAATTGGTGGGGATACTGGTCGATGCGCTTCTCCGGCGCCGGAATGCCGGCGAGCTTGAGCATCTCTATCGCCTTCTCCTTAGCGGCCTTCTTGTCCAGGCCCTGGTGAAGCACCAGGGTCTCGATGAGCTGGGTGCTGACGCGGAGGAAGGGATTGAGCGAGGTCATGGGGTCCTGGAAGATCATAGAGATCTTGTTGCCCCTGACCTCGCGGATCTCCGCGTCGCTCATCTTAAGGATGTCCTTACCGTTGAAGAGCACCTCGCCGCCGGCTATCCGCCCGGGGGGCACGGGTACCAGGCGCATGAGCGCCAGGTTGGTCACGCTCTTGCCCGAGCCCGACTCGCCCACGATGCCCAGGGTCTCGCCCTTGCGCAGTTCGAAGCTGACGCCGTCGACGGCCTTCAGGAGACCCTCGTCCAGCTTGAAATATGTCTTCAGGTCCTTGACCTGAAGGATAACGTCATCGGTCATGCGACGCTCCTGTTGTCCTTAGCTGCGGTTCTTGCTCTGCGGATCGAGTGCGTCGCGCAGGCCGTCGCCGAGGAAATTCATGGCGAAGAGGAAGATGGTCATGGCCGTGGCCGGGACCACGAGGCGCCAGGGGTAGAGCTGCATGCCCTGCACGCCCTCGCTGACCAGCGTCCCCCAGGAGGCGTAGGGCGCCGAGACGCCCAGGCCGAGGAACGAGAGGAAGCTCTCGTTCATGATGAAGCTCGGGAACTGCAGGGTCGAGTAGACGATGATGATGCCCACGGTGTTCGGCAACAGGTGCCTGAACACGATGCGGCCCGGGCCGGCGCCCATCGAGCGGGCGGCTTCCACGAACTCGGAGTTCTTCAGGCTTATGATCTGCCCGCGCACGATGCGGGACATGGTCAGCCAGGACACCAAGGCGATGGCGAAGAACAGGATGATGATATTGAGCGGGATGCCGAGCACCGTGGCGTTGCTCGAGTCTTTGAACATGGACATGATGATGATGACGACGAGCATATACGGCAGGCTGTACATGATGTCCACGAAGCGGGACAAGAGGTTGTCGGCCCAGCCGCCGGCGTAGCCGCCGATGGCCCCGAGTACGATGCCGATGAGCCCGGCCGTGATCGTGCCGACGATGCCGATGAGCAGCGAGATCTGGCCGCCGTAGACCGTGCGGGCCAGCATGTCGCGGCCCAGGTAATCGGTGCCCAAGAGGTAGACGCGCTTATGCACCGGATCGCGGTCCAGCTCGAAGCGGACGCGGTCAAGGTCCTCGTTGACGCGGTCCAGGTCGCGCTTGAGGTCCTCGCGGTTCGAGGCCTGCATCGCCACCAAGAGCTCGCCGCGGCGGCTCTCGAGCCTCTCGACGGCTACCCTGCCCGCCGGCCTCGTCGAGGGGGGCAGGTTCGCGTGCAGGAGCTCCTGGTCGGTGTAGCTGTAGAAGGGCAGGAAGGCGGCGCCGAAGGTGACCGCCAGATAGAGGCCGACGATCCACATGCCTACGACGGCCATCTTGTTCTTCTTAAGGCGCTTCCAGGCGTCGGCCCAGAGCGAGACGGGCTTCACGTACTGGTTGAATTCGTTGACGGCCTCGGCCTTGTTCTTTGAAAGTAGCGGCATAGTATCGGCCCCTTATTTGTACGCGATGCGCGGGTCGAGCATGCTATAGAGCACGTCCACGAGGAAGTTCGCGCCCATGAGGATGATCGAATACACGATGACGTCGCCCATGATGACCGTGTAGTCGCGGTTCAAGGCCGACTGCACGAAGATGCGGCCTATGCCCGGGACGACGAAGATCTGCTCCACCACCACCGAGCCTACGACGATGCCGCTGAAGGCCGGCCCGAGGTAGGTGACCACCGGAAGGAGGGCCCCTTTAAGCACGTGCTTCCAGATGACGACCGACTCCTTAAGCCCCTTGGCCCGGGCGGTGCGTATGTAGTCCGAGCGCACCACCTCGATGATCGAGCCGCGCGAGAGCCGGGCTATATAGGCGAAGTAGGGGAACATGAGGGTCATCGTCGGGAGGATGACGGTGGCCCAGCCGGCGCGGCTGCTGATCCAGCCTGAGGTAGGGAGCCATTTGAGCCGCAGGGCGAAGAGCAGCATGAGGAGGGGGCCTATCACGAAGAGCGGTATGGATATGCCGAGCACCGCCACCGACATGGCGGAGTAGTCGGGCCACTTATTCTGGTTCAGGGCCGAGATCACGCCCACGCTCAAGCCCAGGAAGAGCGCCACGGCCAGGGCCATGGATCCCAGGTGCAGCGAGACCGGGAAGGCCTTGCCTATGAGCTCGTTTACGCTATGGTCCTTGTTGCGGAACGAAGGGCCGAGGTCGAAGCGCAGGACGTCGCCTATGTACCTGAAATATTGGTTCAACAGCGGCTCGTCCATGTGGTACTTGCGCATTATGTTCTGGAGCACTTCGGGCGGGAGCTTCTTCTCGCGGGAGAAGGGGCCGCCGGGCGCCAGACGGATAAGGAAGAAGCTGAGCGTCACGACGATGAATAGGGTCGGGATGATGCTCAGGAGCCTTCGCACGATGAATCTTGACATCGTAGCCTCTCTTGGAAGGGGGTCTTAGCGCTGCGGGGCGGATGACCAGGAGCCTAGGGAAGGCGAGGTCGGCGTCGACGCGGAGCGCGCGTAGTATAGCCTATTAAGCGGGGCGGCGCTAGTTTCAATCGACCGTCTAGGCGTTTCGCCTTCCCCCGTATACGAAGGCGGCCGCCCATCGGGCGGCCGCCGAACGGGCTTAAGCCCGTGCCCTTACTTCTTGGGCCCTATGAACTTCCAGTGGTGGCTGCCCAGCGGGTTGGCGAACCAGCCGTCCCACTTGGTCAGGTCGATGAGGTCCTGCTCCACGTAGTGGTAGATGGGGATCACGGCCTGGTCGGCGGTGATCAGGATATCCTCGGCCTGGCGCAGCACGTCCATGCGGGCGGCTCCGGCGGGCATGGTGCCGGCGCGGCGCACGAGCTCGTCGTACTGGGCGTTGCTGTAGAGGCCGTCGTTCAGGCCCGAGCCGGTCAGGAACATATCGAGGAAGGTGTTCGGGTCCAGGTAGTCGCCAACCCACCCGGCGCGGGTGAAGTCGAAGTCGTGCGAGGTCTGACGGGTATCCAGATAGGTGGCCCATTCCTGGTTGAGGAGCGCGACCTCGATGCCGAGGATCTGCTTCCAGTTCTCCTGAGCCCATTCGGCGATCTTCTTGTGGGCCTCGCTGGTGTTATACAGCAGGGTCACCTTGGGGAAGCCTACGCCGCCGGGGAAGCCGGCTTCGGCGAGGAGGCGCTTGGCCTCTTCGGGGTTATAGCCGTTGCCTTTGGTCGGGGTGTAGCCGGCCATGGCGGGGACCATGGAGCTGGTGGCCAACTGGCCGCCCTTGGTCACCTTGTCCACGAGGTCGTTCATGTTCAGCGCCATCGCCAGGGCCTTGCGCACGTTCACGTTGTCGAAGGGCTTGCGGGTGACGTTGAAGACATAATAGTAGGTGCCGACCTGCGGGGCCACTTGGTAGTCGGGGCGTAGCTTGATCTCGTCGATCAGCTCGAGGGGTACGCCGTGGGCCCAGTCGATCTCGCCGGCCTTGAACTTGTTGTAGGCGGTGAGGTTATCGTCGATGGGCAGGAAGGTGACCTTGTCGAGCTTAACGGTCTTGGCGTCCCAGTACTTCTCGTTGGCGACGACGGTCAGGGACTCCTGGGGCTTCCACTCCTGGAGCACGAAGGGGCCGTTGCTGACGATATTGCCCGGTTTCACCCACTCATCGCCGAACTTGGCGATGGCGTGCATGGGGAGGATGGCGAAGGCGTAGTGCGACATCATGTCGACCGCGTAGGGCAGGGGACCGAGGAGCTCGACTTGGAAGGTGTAGTCGTCTACGGCTTTGATGGCGACGGCTTCCTTGCCGGCCTTGCCGCTATTATACTCCTCCGCGCCCTTCACGACCATGTTGACCATATAGGCGTACTCGGCGCCGGTGTCGGGGTGCAGGGTCCGGTGCCAGCTGTCGACCACGGTCTGGGCGGTGATCGGGGTCCCGTCCGACCAGGTGGACTTGCGCAGCTTAAAGGTGATCATGGTGCCGTCGGCGCTCACGGTCCAGCTTTCGGCGACGCCGGGCTGTGCGAGCGAGGTCTTGGGATCGTTGATCACGAGGCCCTCGAACAGCGCCATATAGATCTTGTGTTCGGGCACGCCGGAGATCTTGGACGGATCCAGGGTCTGGGGTTCAGCGCCGTTGTTCATAATGAACTCGACGCCCTTGGCGGCGCCCTGGCCGCAAGAGACGAAGAGGCTCGCCGCGAGCGTTACCATGAGCACAGCAGTCAGTACACGTTTCATAGTTCCTCCTTAACGGAACGTTCGCGGTATTGTATGGCCGCCTGGCTATCTTGGCAAGAGAATAAAGAGAAAAAGCCTTGGGGAGAAGAAAAAAATATCCACTTTTCAGGGGCTAATTAATTTTAAGTAGATTGGTCAGCATAAGGATTCTTTGTTAATAAAGCTAAATATAACGATAAGGGCCGGCTCCGCGAAGGAGCCGGCCCCTGGCGCTCGGGCGTCCGGACGACGTCCGCTTCTACGCTTAGTCCCGGCCGATGGCTATGGTTTTCTCCTGAGCCTCGGGGCGCTTAGGCATGATCACGGTAAGGAGGCCATCCTTGAAGCTAGCCTTGATCTTGTCCTGATCGACGTTGCGCGGAAGGGTAAAGGCCCGGCGGAAGGCGCGAACGCCGCGCTCGCGGATCAGCCAAACGCCTTCGCTCTTCTCCTTCTTCTCCTCCTCCTTGACGGAGGCGATGGACAGGACGCGATCGTTCACCTTGATGGCAACGTCCTTCTCGCTCTGGCCGGGGAGTTCGGCCTCGAGCACGTAGCGCTCCTTCTCCTCGCGGATATCCACGGGCGGGTAGCCGGCCGTGGACATGCTACCGGCGTAGCCCTCGCCGCCCAAGAAGTCGCCTAGGAGCCTGTCCCAGTTGTCGAATACGGACAGGACCGAATCGGGATTGTAGGTGATGACGCTCTTCATATTGAACCTCCTAAAGGTGTGGTGTGTGTGCTTATGCGCTTTGGCTTATAGCCTGCGCTTTCACGAATACATAAGCATGAATCGTGCCAAAATCGTCTTTTGGGATAAAAAAAGAAATGTAGAATTATAAATATATGTATAAAAAGAAATTAGCTACAATTGTGACGGGAGGCTTTCGCTGTCGGCGGGAGCTGCGTTTCGCCATCGGCGATATAGCGTGTAGAATTTATGCATGCTTCGGCTCGAAAAGCGCCTCTGGAGTGTGTAGAAAAGAAACAGGTTCGGTTTTGTAAGAGCGTTGCCGGTGTTTCGCTTCGCTACGTTTGGGGGTTTTTATAGACGTAGAGGGGGAGTTGGGCCTTTTCATGGCCGTCTATTTCAAGCTGGAACTGCCAACGCCCTTCGCGCTCCCAGCGCAGGTTAAAGAGCCGTAAGGCGAGGTTGGCGCAGGCTGAATCGCGACCTATGCCGTTGACCTCGATCCCGGCGCGCAGCGGGCTGGCAGCCGGCTGCCCGTTTTCGTCCCTCAGGGTGAGCGTAATCTCATGGGAGCCTAGTTCGTACACCTGAAAACGGAGCCGCAGGGCTATGCACATGAGGGGGTGTACGGCGGGCAGCTCGTTCAGCATGAGCGCATCGAATGCGCCGACCACGGTTAGCTTGCCCCGTTCGTCGTGGGCGTAGTCGCAGAGCGCGAAGACTTCGACGTTCATAGCCGCTCCTTTATGGAATGAGCTGTAGCTCCGAGAGGTAGAGTTCGCCTATCCGTCCGAGCGTCAGCCGAGCGTTGAGCTGGTCGCGAAGCCCGGCCTTGAGCGAAGCCTCGGCGCTTCCGGCGAGCTCGTCGCTCCGCCTGGAGGCGAAGAAGGCTTCGGCGGCGGCCTTGAGCTCCGCCCGCTTGAGCCTAAGCTCCTCGGCGAAGGGGCGGTCGCCCTCGTCGTAGGCGAAGGCCACGGCGGCCACCGCTATCGCGCCGTCCGCGGTCCTAGCCCTGACGCGGCCGATGGCGTCGTAGATGCCTTCTTGAGCCGACAGCGCGGCTAGCTCCGCCGGGGGCACGGCGGCCCTGGCCGCCTTCCTGGCCGGAAGGCCTGCGGCCAGGGCGTAGGCGGTACCGGCTACCAAAGCGGCCGCCAGGCAGATCGCCGCTATGGCGAGGCCTTTTTCTAACTTGCTCATAAGCCTTCCTTCCCGCCCGCGCCTACGCGAGCCCCCGCGACGGCCTCGTCGCCGGGAGCGCGGCGGCGGGCTTCCGCCCGCGCCGGGCCGGCTATCGTGGCGGCTATGCCGCCTAAGATTGCGCTGGTTACGAAGAATACCGCCGGATAGCCGGCCGCGCTGGCGACGGTCGAGCCGACGGCCGGGCCGAGCGCCATGCCGGCGCTCGAGATGGACGACGAGAGGCCGTAGGTGGCGCCCTGCTTATCCTTGTCGCACCAGCGGGCGATGAGGGCGTTGACGCTAGGCATGGTGCCTCCGAGAAAGATGCCGCTTCCGAGCCTTAGGACCAAGAGTTGCCAAGGCGCGCGCGCGAAGCCCTGGGGCAGGTAGAAGGCGAAGGCGCCGAGCATGCAGACGAAGAGTGTGCGGGCGTAGCCTAGCCGGCCCGAGACCTTGCCGATGAGCGCGGCGGCCAGGGCGCCGGCGAGGGAGCCGGCCGCGATGATCATGCCCGATATCGATCCCACGCCCGCGACGCCGCCAGAGAGGCGCTTCACGAAGAGCGGCAGCATGGGCGCTACGACGGCGTTCGCGAACTGCACGGCGAAGACGACCGCCAGGAGCGAGGCCAGAATGGGGCTGCGCCGTAGCGGCGAGAAGTCCGGGACGGCGTTTTTGAGCACCGAGCCCGCCTTGGGCCTGGGCGAGAAGTCCTCCTTGACCCGTACGCGGACGATGAGGCCGGCGAGCGCGAGGAGGGCGCTCGTGGCGTAGAAGTTGGTGCGGTAGCCCAAGGTATCGCCTACGAGACCGCCGAAGAGCGGGCCTATGGAATTGCCCAGGTAGACGGCCATTTGGATAAGGCCGAGTCGGTAGCCGGTCTCAGCCGCGGGGACCAGGCTCGCCGTGAGCACGGTCGCGGCGGCCACCGTGCCGGTGATGGAGCCCTGCAGGGTGCGAAGGAGCGCTATCTGCCAGGGCTCGGTGGCCAAGCCCATGAGCCCGATGAGCACGGCGCCGCCGAACATCGCCCGGAGCAGCATGAGCCTGCGGCCGTAGCTGTCGGCCAGGCTGCCCCAGATCGGCGCGAAGATGGCCATGGATAGGGAGGCCCCCGAATGGCTTAAGCCGGTCCAGAAGTTCAAGGCGACCGGATCGGTCACGCCGATGTCGTACAGGAAGAGCGGGATGATGGGGGTCGTGGTCGCGAAGCCGGCTATGGCTATCAGTTCGGCGACCCAGATGGCGTTGAAGGACGGCTTCCAGTTATCCATTGCTTTCTATCCATGATACCCCCGTCCCGCCCGGCGGGACAAGCCGCCGCGGCGCGGCCGTTCCGACGCGCGGTCGCGTCGCGTTCACTAATCGAAACGGTCGTTTCTTTCCTTGACGTCCTCCCGAAGGCGTTATATAAGGAAGGGCTACCCCGCGAGCCCCGAGCGCCTCGACCCGCGTCCCGGCCCCCGTATAGCCGAACGCCGGAGGCGGCGAGGGAGCGGGATCGATCCGCGTATGCGGATCCTACGTATTCTTTAAGGAGGACCTATGGCAGTAGGATGCAAGTACGGCACCCACCGGGTCATCGAGCCGGTCGGCGCCCTGCCGCAGACGGCGCAGCGCATCGACAACGACATGTCCAAGCTCTATGACAACGAGATCTTGCTCGACGTCATCGCGCTGAACGTGGACTCGGCCAGCTTCACCCAAATCGAGGAAGAGGCCGGCGGCGACGTGGACAAGATCGGCAAGAAGATCATGGAGATCGTCGCCGCGCGCGGCAAGCAGCAGAATCCGGTCACCGGCTCCGGCGGCATGTTCATCGGCAAGATCGCCCGGATCGGCCCCGCGCTGGCCGGCCGCGACCTCAAGGTGGGCGACAAGATCGCCAGCTTAGTCTCGCTTTCGCTGACCCCGCTCAAGATCAACAAGATCCTCAGATCGGAAGAGCGTCGTGTAGGGAAAGAGTGTAGATCTCGGTGG
>CALKWG010000416.1 GCA_938004315.1 uncultured Spirochaetaceae bacterium | reverse complement strand
TTTTAGTGAGCCGGGCACCACCGGGAGCTACACTCTTTCCCTACACGACGCTCTTCCGATCTGCTACTGGAATAAGCGCGTCGGCATAGCCCAGGCGGTCGTGGCCTACGCGGAGGACCTGAGCTCGGGACGGGCGACCGAGGCCGAGTCCGCGGCGCGGCTAGGCCAGGCGCGCGCGGCGTACGAGGCCGCCGGCCGAGCCTACGCGGACGCCGAGGGAGCCCTGCGAAACGCGGGGGCTTCGGTCTCATCGGCGCGGGAGGAAGCCTCGGCCGCCAGGGGAGCGCTCTCGGCCGCCGGCGCGGAGCTCGAGTCGGCCGCCCGGGAGTACGCCGAGCTCATGGGGGCCTTAGCCTCCGGCGACGGCGGCGCCCGCCTTAGGAACGAGCTGGTCGAGCGTTATCGGGAATTAATATCGGCTGGCGGCTTATCGACCGAGCGCGGCTCGCCGGGAGAAACGGCCATGGCGGCGGCGTATTACGAGGCCGCCCGACGGCTCGGCGTCGCCGAGGCTTTGGAGCTTTCGTCGCAGGCGCTCCGCGTCGCCGTGCGAGGAGAGAGCGGGTACGGCGGCGACGGCTTACCGAGCCTGGCCGAGCTGTATCGGGCCGCGCATGCCGTGATAGCGCCTCCCGACCACTCCGTCGGCGCCTTGAGGCCGGAGGACTACGGCCTAGGCGAAGGCGACTTCGCCGCGCCCATGATCGAGGCCCTGCGCAGGGCTATGGAGTCCGAGTCGGCGGCCTTAAGCGGGGCGCTTGGACGCGTCGAGATACGGCGCCGCTACGGGGAGCTGGCCGCCTCGGCGGCCGAAGGGGCTAGGCTTAGGGCGGAGGCGGCGCTAGGCGCGCGCTTGGCGGGGATCGCGCTCCTGGGGGCCAAGGACCTGGCGAGCTGGTACGCCGGCCTTCCCGGAACGTCGAGCCTCTCGGCCGAAGCCGCGGGCCTTTTAAGCTCCGGCGGCGCCGAGGCCGCCTTGGCTCTCCGCGAGGCCGAGGCCCGTCGCGCGTTGCTTCGCGCGAGGGTCGCCCTGGAGCTCGAGGCCGTACGTTCGATCCTGGGCCGCCCGGGATCCGAAGGGTCAGGAGAGGCGGCCCGTTCGCTCGCCGGGCTCGGCCTGGTCGATCCGTTCGAAGCCGAGACGGCCGAGCCCACGCTCGCGGCCATCGCGTCGGTCTTGGACGCCTGCCCCGGCGGCGACGAAGCCGCCTTGAAGGGCGCCTTGGCCCGGCTCTGCTCGGCCGATTCGCGGGCCGGCGCTTTCCTTCGCGGGGATGGTTATTTTTCGATAGCAGGGATCGACGCGGGCAGCCTGTTCTGCGCTGACGAGGCCGGGGAGCTCGAGCTGGCCCGGATGCTGCGGGAGGGCTACGCCCTCTGGTCGAAGGCGAGCGGCGCCGTCGAGGCCTCGCGCCTCGCGCAGTTCGGCACGGCCCTAAACGCGGCCCTAAAGCCGCTGGGCCTCGAAGCCGTTCCGTCGCCGTCCGGAGGCCTGTCGTTGCCGAGCGCCTCGGCCGCGTCGGAGGCGATCTGCCTCGCTACGGATCCGTCCTCGGCCTATGCGGACTTCGCCCTACGGGTCGACGAGGCCGCGGCCCTCGCCCCCGGCTGGGCGGCCCGGGAGCTGGCGCGCTGGAAAGAGTCGATCATGGCCTGCGTCGCGGCCGGGCGGCGAGGCTCCGAGGCGGCGGCGACCGCGTCATCCGTCGCCGCGAGCCTCGAGGCCGAGCGGAGGAGGATAGCCGAAATCGGCGCGACGCTCGCGGGGCTGTCGTCGGGCGGGGACGCCCTCGCGCTCGCGGAGGCGGCCGCCTGCGCCGAATTGAGGCCGGCCGAGGCCGAGCGCCTCCTCGGCTTCGCCGTCGAGGCCATGGCCCGGGCGCTCGTCGACGGAGCCGGGCCGGGCTATAGCCTCGCGCCGGGGCCGGCGCTTGACGCGACGCGCGCGGCGTTGGGAGAGGCGGCCGAACGGCGCTTCGGCGCCGCCTATGCGGAGCTCAAGGCGCGCGCCGTCGACCGAGGCCTGGAGCTCTTAGAGGCCGAAGCGGCTTCCGAAGCCGGCGCCGATCCCCGGGGGCTATCCGGCTACGCTCGTAGCGAACGGCTCCGCGAGCTGTGGGCTAGGCTCGATCCCGAGGCGGCGCATCAAGCTGCGTTAGTTATATATAATGAAACGGCTATCGCGGCGTATCGGCTTAGGTCGACGGCGTTTCAGGAGCTCGCCGCCCTGCCTGGGGGCGCGAGTCGAACAGATCTCCTGGCCCGCGCCGAACGCATCATCGACGGAATCGTCGGCGAGGACGCCCAGGCGGCCATGGCCCGGCTATTGGAGCTGGCTCTCGGTCCGTCCGAGGGAGCATGGAGCCTGGAAGCTGCAGAGGCCCGCGTCGAGGCGGCGGCCCGTTCATCACTCACCACGGCGGCGGCGTACCGCGACGGCCTACGGGCCTCGTTCGGGAGCGCGTCGGGGCCGGCGGAGCGCATGCTCGCCGCGGCCGCGGCGGCCATGTCGCCCGACGGAGCCTACTTTGACTGGGTCGTCGGCGCGCTCGGCTTAGAGGAGGCCGGGGGCTTATCCGCCCTCT
>CALKWG010000415.1 GCA_938004315.1 uncultured Spirochaetaceae bacterium | reverse complement strand
TCCTTGCGCACGTCGTCCCAGGCGTAGGCTCGGCCGTTCATGGCGATGTAGACGCCCGGCGGCAGGAGCCGGGCGGCCATGAAGGCGCTACCGAGGTTGAAGAGGGCGTCCGAGCCGCTGAACTGGAACGGCACCATAGCCCCGGTGAGCACGACGGTCTTATCGAGGGCGGCCGGCCCCAGGAGCTTGGCGGTCTCGGGCATACGGTCGGTGCCGTGGGTGATGACGATGCGCGATTCGGGCGCGGCCCGGCATACGTCCAGGATGCGCGCCCGGTGCTCGTCGGTCATCTGCAGGCTGTCGATAAGCTGCACGATCTGGAGCTCGACCGGCGAGGTGATGCGCACCCGCTTAATGATGTCGGGCAGGTGCGAGTCCTTGAAGGTCAGCTCGCCCTTGATCTCGTCATAATGCTTGTCGAAGGTGCCCCCGGTGATGATGAGGCGTACCGGATCGTCGTTCATGGCCTTGCTCCTCGGCGCCCGCGCTAGCCGCATCGGGCGGGCCTAGTATCGCCGCGGCGGGGTCTTTTGACAAGCGCCGCCCGGCCGGGCCATACTCGGCGCCGGCTTTTCTTGAAGGAGGCATCGCGATGATACACGCCATCGGGGATAACGAACCCGCGGTACATGAGAGCGCCTTCGTCGCCTGGAACGCGGAGCTCTCCGGCCGCGTGAGCCTAGGAGAAGGCTGCTCGGTCTGGTTCGGCGCGGTCCTCCGCGGGGACGTCAACGAGATCAAGCTAGGCGACGGCTCCAACGTGCAGGACGGCGCGGTGCTGCACGTCGACGGGGACAGCCCCTGCCTGGTCGGCAAGAACGTCGTGATAGGCCACCGCGCCGTCGTGCACGGCTGCGTGGTGGAGGACGGCTGCCTCATCGGCATCGGCGCGATCGTGCTGAACCAAGCCAGGATAGGCGCCGAGTCCATCGTGGGCGCCGGCTCCCTCGTCACCCAGGGTAAGAGCTTCCCGCCGCGATCGCTCATCATGGGCAGCCCCGCCAAGGCCGTGCGCGCCTTAAGCGACGACGAGGTGGAGAAAATACGCCGCAACGCGGCGCACTACGTCGAGCTCGGCGCGGAAGCCAAACGCTCGTACCGCGAGCTTAGTCGGGTTTAATCGCTTCGGCCGTTTCCCCTCGGCTCGGGCTCGGCCGCGAGCAGGCTCGTGCCGTCCGACTCCATGGGCCGGAGCGCCATGCGCCGAGCCAGGAGCGAGAGGATATTCTCCACGAGGGTGATCGGGCGGACGTAGCGCTTGGTCGGCACGCGCCTGAAGAGCAGGGCGGCCCCGACGCGCATAAACGAGTTGATCAAAAAGAGGAACTGCAGCCCCTCGATCCTAAGCCCGAAGAGGCTCCCGCCCCAGCCCATGGAGAGCTCCGCGGCGGCGCCGCCGAGTATCGACCCGGCCAAGCCGCCGAGCCCGCCTAAGGCGTACATCAGCGCGAAGTACGACGAGTCGGCCTTCTCGGAGCTCTCCATGGGCAAGGTTATCAAGGTAAGGTTTACCGCCGACCAGCCCACGCCCGTCATGACGACGTCCACGGCCAAGATGTATGGCCATATGGGCTCGGCCATAAAGAACCAGAGCCCCGGCAAGGAGCTCGCGACGCCGAGCCCGACCATCAAGACCGACTTATGGCCGGCGCGGTCCGCTATCTTGCCCCAGGCCCTGAAGGAGAGCATGGATATCACCGCCGTAGCCGTCGCCGCCAAGCCTATCACCGAGTAGGGCATGGCCAAGTTACGGATTTGGTGCAGGGCGAAGAAGGGCGCGGCGAACTGCACCGACGCGCTCCAGAAGAAGAACGCGACGATGAGGCGCTTAAAGCCCTCGTCGCGGGCCGGCGCCAAGGCGGCGCGCGCGAACTCGGCTAGGCGCCGGGCGGGCGCCGTCGTCTGGCCGAGCTGCGGGGTCTCCCGCCCCGCCGGACGCGCGTCCCGCAGGAAGGTGGTCGCGGCCATGGCCAGGGCCGTGCCGACCAGGCCGAGCGCGACCACGACGAAGACGTTCCACGGCTCGGCGACGAGCTCTAGGAGCCGTAGATAGGCCGGCACCGCGGCCATGGAGACGATGCCTAAGATGAAGTTCCGCCTACCGAAGAACGAGCCGCGCCGCTCCTCCGGCACCAGGTCCTTACAGAGGCAGAGCCAGACATTGCCGGCGAAGGCGTTGGCGGCTTGGCTCAGGGCGAACGAGGCTATGAAGAGCGCGGAGCTACGGTAGCCGGCGAGCGCCGCGAGCGCGGGGATGAGCCAAACGGCGCGCAGGGCGTTGAAGAGATTGAGGAGCGCGGGGCGGTTCCGCGAGCGCTCGACCAGCGGTGGGGCGAAGAGCTGTAGGAGCTGAAAGGCTAGAGGAAAGGCCGCGCTTACGCCGAGCCACCAGGCCGACAGGTTAAAATACAGCGCCAGGGCGGTAAAAAGCGCGCCTTGCGTCAAGACCAAGTAGGCCGTCGAGGCGGCGCCCTCGGCGGTAAGTACGAGCTCGTTGCGGTTCATGCGCCGCGTCGCCTTCGATACGTTTTCCATAATCGATCGCATCGACTATCGGCCGCCGCCGCCCGGCATGTCAACGCCTCCCTCGACCCGTATCGCCCGCGCCGGCGAGGAAGACGACATTTTCACTTGATTCCTGACGAGTCCGGCGCTACAGTGACTATCGTGGCGACTGAACCCTCCCTTTACGGTAAAAAGGTTATATTCCTTCACCCGCACTCGGTCCTGAACGAGGTCATACATATCCTGGCGGCCGCCGAGTTCGAGGTGTACGTCGCGACCGACGAGGCCAAGCTCGCCCGCTACCTTCGAAGCGACCCCAACTGCCTCGTATTCGTTAATATCGACGAGGGCCAGGACGAAGCCGTTTGGCGCGGGTGGATACGAGCTACGCGGGAGGCGCTACCGCCGGGCCACGCCGGCTTCGGCGCCCTCACCTTGCAGCCGAACGAAGATAAGCGCGCCGCCTATCTCATGGACGTAGGCGTCGAGTGCGGCCTCATCACGGTGACCCAAGGCGCGGGGAAAACCGCCGACATCCTCGTCAAGACCCTAGAGGCGAACGAAGCCCGCGGCCGCCGTCGTTACGTACGCGCCGCCTGCCAAGCCGACGAGGGCGACTTTAACTACCAAGGCGACGCGGGAACCGTCCGCGGCACGCTCCGCGACTTGAGCGCGGTCGGCATGTCCGCCGTATTCACCGAAGGCGGGACGCCCAAGCCGGGCACCCTGATCAAGGACCTGCAGCTTAACTTGAAAGGCATCCGCCTGCGCCTGAGCGGCGTGGTCCTCGGCGGCCGGGAAAGCCAAGACGAGGGCAGCATCCGCGTCATCATGTTCGACCCTAAAACACTTGACGACGAAAAAAGGACGAAGCTCCGCGGCTTCGTCCGTAAGATCCTACAGGCTCGCATGGACGCGCTCTTAGCGAGCGCATAGGGCGCGAGGCGCGAAACGGCCCGCCGTCGCCCCCGCTGAAACGCCGGCCCCGCCTTAGAACTTCTTCTTCCCGTCCTTGAACGAACCCTTATAGCCGCCTTTGTAGCCGCCCGGCCGCTGCCCGCCTTTGGCGAAGGGCGCCTTGCCGAAGGGGCGCTTCGCCGCTCCGACTTTGCCCGCCGCGATGCGCACGAAAGGCGCGCCTTGGAGCTTACGCGCCTCGGCGATGGCCCGCTCGGCCGCCTCGAAGGGCACCGTGGCGAAGGAGAAGCGCTCGAGCACTTCGATATCGTCGATCTGCCGGTCGGGTAGGCCCGTCAGGCGCTTAACGGCCTCGGCTATGTCCTTTGGCCAAACGCCGTCCTTCTTACCGAGGCCGATATAGAGGCGGGCGCGGCCGGTCTGGTCCACCGAGACGTCGCGCACCTCGCCGTAACGCTTGGGATCCAGGTCGCCCGAGTAGGCGGCGGCGGCCAAGGCCGCGACGGCGTCGCGGGGAGTGAGTGAGGCTAAGAGCTCGTCGGCCAGGGCATAGAAGGCCTCGACCCGGGCCGGATCGGCGGGCAGGGCCGGAGCGGATGGCGGCGCCTCGGCCTCCCCGTCCGGCGCGGCTGCGCCGAAGAGTTCGGCGGCGGCGGCGGCGGCCTTGACGGCTATGCGCCCTCGCTTAGCGTCGATCACTTCCTTCACGGAAGGGACGGCGCCCTTACGGAGCCCGTCGCCGGAGGCGCGACGCAGGAAGAAGAGCCGGCGGTTCTCCTCCGGCGTCACGAAGGTGATGGCCGTGCCCTTGTTGCCCGCCCTGCCCGTCCGGCCGATGCGGTGCGTATACGACTCGGGGTCGAAGGGCAGGTTGAAGTTGACCACGTGGGTCAGGCGGTCTATATCGATGCCGCGGGCGGCCACGTCGGTGGCCACCAGGATGAGCGTCTTGCGGTCGCGGAAGCGGCCGAGCACGCGCTCGCGCATCTCCTGCGACACGTCGCCGTGCAGGGCCTCGGCGGCGTAGCCGCGCTCGCTCAAGGCGCGCGCCACCGCGTCGGTCTCGATCTTGGTATGGCAGAATACCAGGCCGTAGAACTCGTCCTCGGCGTCCACGATACGGCAGAGCGCCTCGAGCTTGTCGCGCTCGCGCACCTCCAGCCAGATCTGGTCGGTCAGGCCGGCCTTGACGGGATCGGTCGAATCTTCGACCTTCTCGAACTCGCCAAGGCGATCGCGCGCGATACGGAGTATGGCCGGCGGCATGGTCGCCGAGAAGAGCACGACGCGGCGCTCGGGATTGGCCGCGTCCATGACCTTCTCGATGTCCTCGATGAAGCCCATGTCCAGCATTTCGTCGGCCTCGTCTAGGACGAGCCACTCCAGGGCCGACAGGTCCAGGGTGCCGCGCTCGAGGTGGTCCAGGACGCGGCCGGGCGTGCCCACGACGAGGTCGACGCCGCGCGACAGGCGCCTGAGCTGCTCGCCCATGGACGCGCCGCCGTAAATCGTGGCGATACGCGGGCAGCCGCTGCGGCTGAAGCTAGAGATTTCGGTAGAGACCTGCAAGGCCAGCTCGCGGGTCGGCACGAGTACCAGGGCGCGAGGTTTCGGCCCCGGCGCGGAGAGGCGCTCTACCAGCGGCAGGCCGAAAGCGGCGGTCTTGCCGGTGCCGGTGCGGGCCTTGGCTAAAAGATGGGCGTTACCCGCCAAGAGGCGGGGGATAGCCAGGGCTTGGATAGGCGTCGGCTCCTCGAAGCCCTTGGCGCTCAGCGCGTCCAGGATAGCCTGAGAGAGCCCTAAATCAGAGAATGTGGCGTTGGTCATTACGTTCCTTCGTTCTCGGGGAGCGTACGACGCAGAAGAAGCCGGTCCCTCGATATACTTCAAGTATATAGTAGCGGCCGCGAGATATTCAAGCGCTTAGGATAAGAACGCAGATAAGCCCGTCGTGATTCAGCGAGGGGCGGGCAGCCTAAAAAGCCGGATCGACGCTTCCGGACGGCTCCGGACGAAATCGCCCCAGTTCATAAAGCGCTTCGCCTCGGCGTCGTAGGCGGCGATGGCGTATCCGCCTCGCTCCTGGCTATAGGGTACGAGGACGAGCTTGTACGGATAGCGGCCGTCCGCGGAATCGACGAAGCCGATAAAGGCCGCCCCTTCTGCCATGCGCGATAGCATGACCGCGCTCGAAGCGCCCAGGGGAAGCCCGCGCTCCGCGCTCCACGCCGAGGCTCGATACGGGCCGGACTCGCGCTCGTCGGCGAACTGGCTCTGCTGCGCGGCGACGACCGCCCTTTCCTCCTCGGGCAGGACGCCCGACGCCCCGATCGACGATAGGTACGCGTCGATCGCGGCGAAGTTGATTGCCGCCCTGGCCAAGGCGGCCGCCGGGCCGGTCGGCGAGCCCAGGGCTTGGGCGAAGGCCGCCTGGGAGGCGGGCGCTACGGGGCCGAGGGTTAGGCGCCAATCGAGCCCCGATCGCGTCATATCGTGCAGGTAGCGGAAGGGCTGCATGAAAAAGTAATAGAGAAGGTTCCTGACTACGAGCCCCGAGCGCACGAGCGAGCCGCCCACGACGTAGTCGACTAAAGTCTGCTCGTTCCGCGGCGTCAGGCTGACCCAGGAGAGGCCGTCGTCGCTCAAGATCCATTTAATCTGCTGGATGAAGTTGTTAGCCGCGCTGCGCTTGACGATGATGTTGCCGCTGCCGGCATAGGGGTACGCTCCGTCCCGTTCGCGCAGGAAGAGCACGTAGAAGCTCTGCCCCTGCCGCTCAACCGAGACGCGGATGCGCCCGGCCGGCGTGTCCCTGAACGCGGTCCTGAAGTTCAGCGCCGTCGCCGCGGGGGCCGTCACGACCGCCGACAGGAATTCGGATCGGACGTTTAAGAAGTCAGGGAAAGCCTGCAAGGCCGTCGGATCGGCGGCTTGCGCGGCGAGAGGCAGGGCGGAGGCCAAGGCCAGGGCGATACAGGCTATATATCGGGCGCGTAGCGCGGAAGGTCGTACCATCGCTTCTTAACTCCAAACGAAGAGGCTCATATTCAACGACGACTCGGGTAGCGCGCGCGGGCGGCCGCCGGAGGGCGTCGAAGCGCGAGGACTATAACATATAATGCCCGAGAGCATCAAACGATACAAAGCCGGGCGCCCCGCCCGCCGCGAAGCGCCGCGGCGCGGCGATTGAATAAGGGCGGCGCCGGGCGCTATGCTTCTCGACTATGGAATTCCCCGATCTTTCCCGCTACCGAGGCGCGACCGTTGCCGTCGGGCTTTCGGGCGGCGTCGACTCCTCGCTGGCCGCCGCCCTGCTCGTCCGGGCCGGCGCCCGCGTCCTCGGCCTCACCATGAAGATATATAGGCCCGGCGCCGTCGCCCTGCCCGAGGGCGTCCAGGGCGACGCGTGCTACGGCCCCGGCGAGGCGGAGGACATAGAAGCCTGCCGCCGCCTCTGCGCGCGACTCGGCATAGCGTACGAGGTCGTCGACCTGGCCGCCGAATACGAGGCGCGCGTCCTGGATTACTTCCGCGACGAGTACCGCGCCGGCCGCACCCCGAACCCCTGCGTCCGCTGCAACGTCGAGATGAAATTCGGCTTCTTGTTGGAGCGGGCCCGCTCGCTGGGCATGGACTTCGAATATTTCGCCACCGGCCACTACGCCCGCATCGGCGAGCGCTTAGGATCGACCGCCCTGCGGCAGGCGGTCGACTTGGCCAAGGATCAGACCTATTTCATCCATCGGCTAAAGCCCGAGCTCCTAGGCCGCGTCATCTTCCCCTTGGGGTCGATCAGCAAAGCCCAGGCGCGCGAGGCGGCGGCCGAGCTCGGCCTTGAGACCGCCGACAAGCCCGAGAGCCAGGACTTCGTAGCCGGCGGCTACGGCGCCCTCTTCGGCGACGAGGAGCCTGGCGACATCGTGGACGAATGCGGCAGGGTGCTCGGCCGGCACCGCGGCATAGCGCATTACACCATAGGCCAGCGCCGCGGCATCGGCGTGAGCCTAGGCCCCAAGCCCATGTACGTAGCCGCCCTGGACGCCGCGCGCAACCGCGTCGTCGTCTCCGATAACGAGGCGCTATTCTGCGCCGGCCTCTCGGGCGTCGACGCCTTCGCCATAGCGCCGTCCCTGGCCGCCGCCCCTTTCCGCGCCTTCGTACGCATACGGCAGAACCATAAGCCCGCGCCCGCGACCGTGAGCCTCTATGAAAGCGGTACGGAGGCCGAGGTCCGCTTCGACGACCCGCAGCGGGCGGTAGCGCCGGGCCAAGCGGCGGTCTTCTACGACGACGAGGGCTACGTGCTCGGCGGCTGCACCATCGCCGCGGGGATAAAGCTGTAAGCCCATGCGATTCGACCGTTAAATCGGCGCACCCCAAGCCGCCGGCCGGCGAGACGCCCGGCGGGCTCCGAGCGCCCCCGCCGCCTTGACCCGAGCCCAGCCCCGCGGTATCATTAGGCTTACTTGGGGGTGCCCCGGTTTCGACTGGTACGGTCAGATTCATGGGTCGCAGGTGGAGTGCCGTACTCCTGATCGCGGCAAACCTTTAATTGCCAACGACAACGGCAATCTCGCCCTCGCTGCGTAAGCACCGATGACGACGGGCCCCGCGGAGCGCTGTTCCGAGCGCCGCGACGGCCTGTAACCCGACCGGGACTTGCCCCCTAGCCGGCCCGCAGGCTAGGGGGGAGACATAGCGGGATACGGAGGGGAACGCGCGGCGGTCCGCCCGCCCCCTCCCGACAACTTAAAAGGCCGCCTAAACCTGTAGAAGCCCACGCTTCGCGTATTAGGACGCGGGTTCGACTCCCGCCACCTCCAAAAGAATGACCGCTCCCTTGTGGGGCGGTCATTCTTTCATCAGAGAGGTGGCGGGAGTCGAACGGGTGCGAGCGCCGAGCGTCAGCGAGGAAGAGCGGCCATGGATGGCCGCGGAAGCGAGCACCCCGGCCTGGAAGCCGAGGACAGGATGTCCGAGGCTGGAAGGTCGACTCCCCCCACCTCCAAAAAAAAGAACCTTCCGAAAGGGAGGTTCTTCTTTTTTGGGGGGAGTCGAACCACGCAACGCGAGACTCGCAGCGTCGCGGGGGTGAGAGCGGCGGCGTGCCGCCGCTCGAGGGGGCATCCCCCTACCGACGCTGCCGATGTGCGAGCAGGAGGCGAGCACCGGCCCGTATGCGGGTCGGAGGGAGCGCGCAGGACGCGCGCGACTGAAGGGCGACTCCCCCCACCTCCAAGCGATATTTTAAATTATATTGAGATTCAGCCGTTTCTCTCGCCCATATCGCTTCTGCGGCGCTAATATCGTAGCTACGGAAGCCGGGGGCCGTGTTGGAGAAGTCACGATCGCATACCTGTAAAATGCCAGATTCCCTCGGTTTTTTATAATATTCTTTGCCTAGTAATGAGTAAATAGTAACCCCATCGACTACAATAGATCCATGAACGCAGCTTCGAAGTCCCTACTACTGGTGGAAGACAATCCGATCATCGCGCTGTCCGAGAAAATGGAGCTGGAGCACTTCGGATATACCGTCCGGCACGAAATGAACGGTGAAGCGGCCGTGGCCGCCGCGCTCGAAGAAAGCGATCGATTCGATCTTATTTTAATGGATATCGACTTAGGGAAGGGCATCGACGGCACGGAAGCGGCGATGAGGATCCTCAACCATGTCGATATCCCGATCGTCTTTCTTTCGTCGCATACCGAACCCGAATACCTCGATAGGGTCGAGAAGATCACCAGCTATGGTTTCGTAGAGAAGGGCGGCGCTATCAGAGCCCTGGATACGACTATACGGATGGCCTTGCGCCTATTCGACGCCCGCCAAGAACGGGATAGGATTCAGAACGAACTCCTTGAAAGCGAACGCAGATACCGCTCCCTCTTTGAAAACTTAACGGAAGAAGTGCATTTATGGAAGGTGATACGCGACGATGCCGGGGCGATCATTTCGTGGCGGCTCATCGACGCCAATCCGGTCGCTCTTTCGGCATGGAAGCGAAAACGCGACGACGTCATAGGTAAGCGCAGCGAAGAAATCTGGCCCGAAGCCGACCCGATCGGGCTTTTTAAACCGATCGTCCAGGAGGTGTTTTCCGAACGATCCGTCTATACCTGGGAACAACGCTTCTCCGGAACGAACCAGGTCCTCATGATGAGCACGGTATCGTTCGATGAGTACTTCTTTTCAGTCGGCCAAGATATAAGCCGCTTTAAGCTCGTCGAGGAACGCTTGCTCCAAGACGCCCGGACCCAAAAAAACAGGATCATTGAAATCCAACGGAAAATCTCGGGAGAGCTCGGCTCCCTAGCGGACGAGATACGCCCGTTGCTCGCGAACGAGTCGGGGGCAACCGATATCGAGGACGTCAAGAACCTTATCTGCTGGATCGAATCGCTCTGTAAGCTATATAGCGAAAACCTTAAAGCCTCCGAGTGAAGATCCATCGTCAACCAGGAATTACCTCGCCTGAATCGGGCCCCTAGGTCACGAACCATCCCTGAACCAAGGGAAGTTCGGCTAGGCGAGACGCCTCCTGAGCCTAGGCTCTCTCTTTAGTCCCGGCAGTTAGAAGCGGATACTCCATATACCGGGCAGCGCTCTCGGCGAGCTCCCGGCCGTGGATCTTTTCGATCAGGTAGAGCGACAGGTCGATGCCCGCCGCGACGCCGGCCGAAGTCAGGATAGCGCCGTTATCGACGAAGCGCTTATCCGGGCACGGCAAAGCCGAGGAAGCCAGCCTGAGGACGTCGTCGAAGACTAGGTGGTGGGTCGTGAAGGGCTTGTCGTCCAGCCAGCCGAGCGCGGCCGGTATCCTGGCGCCGGAGCATACGGAGAAGGCGTACTCGCTGCCGGCCCGTAGGCGCTCGATCGCCGCCAAAACGGTAGCGTCCTCCGCGGCGCGCCGCGAGCCGCTGCCGCCGGGGATGACCAAGATATCGGGCTGGGGGACCGAGGCGATATCGAAGTCCGGGTTCACCGAGAGGCCGTTAATGCTCCGGACGGGCGAGGCGGCGGCGAAGGTAAGCACCTTAAAGTACTCCCGGCCCGTCGCCAGGTTAGCCGCGCTGAAGGCCTCTAGCGGCCCGCAGAAATCTAGGGTCTCTACGTCCGGGAACAAAAAAATCGCGACGGTTCGCATAGTCGGGCTCCTCTCTCGCCGTTACATGGCGCGTCATTTGACGATTAAGCGTCTAGGAAGGTCAATACATGCTACTATCGGCGGACGGCCCTCGCTATAACCTTCTGCCGGGAAGGAGCGGGCGATGGGGCGCCGAGCAAGCGCCGAAGAGCGGTTTGATGGAGTATCCCCCATGAAGAAGGCCTGCGTCGCCCAGAATCCTTCGCGCCGTCCGTCAGCATGGCGATCTGTGCCGACTCGGCATAAGCTCTTCCTTATCTTGCTCGCGGTGTCGATCATACCGACCGTATTGATGACGGTCCTAGGCTCCATAGCGATCTACGACCGAGTATACGAGCTTACCATCCTATTGAACACGGAGGGGCTAAGCTGGTCGCAGGAGCAGCTTCGCTCATATGCCGATGAAATACACGGCTTATTCTACGCGCTCGAGCTCGATCGGGATTTTAAGCAAACAGTGGAGCTCTGGAACGACGGTCAGAACGGCAGCCTAGAATTCAACCTTATGCGAGAGCGCCTGCTAACCCAACTCAATCGTTATGGGAACTTGCATTATCTCGTCCTCCTCTTCCCGGAGTCCGATGCCGCGATACTGGCAGAACGGTCCGGCGTACGTTTGATAACGAAGGCGGACGAAGCCGGCCGTTCGTTTAAGATAATAGGCAGGCATCAAGATCTGCAGACCAACCTGTTCTTTAAGCGGGGCGACGACGGACCGCTGGCGATACATGACATGCGGCGCTTCGGCGACCAAAGCCTGGTAGCGCAGATCCAGGCCGGCATGCGCCCTCGGCCGCTCGAAGCCCTCATGCGAAGGCTCGTAACGGTCGACCATGAGAGGATCGCCATCCAAAATGACGAAGGGGAGCTTATAGCGACCCTCCCCGAAGGGCTCGATCGGGCCGCCCTCCCCTTCTCCGAGGATGAGCGTCGGCATTGGGTGCCGTTCTACAACTTCTCGCAGCGAGAGCGGCTGAGCATCAGCAAGGTCGTCCCGAGGCGCGAGATAAGCCGTTCTATCCTGCCAACCGTCTACGGCGGCTTGCTCATCGGATTACTGAGCGCCGTCGGCGCCGTCGGCGCTTCGGCCTTCCTTTCGGGCGCGATCAGCAAGCCGCTCGCCCGCCTTGCCGATAGGGTAAAGAACATCGAGCTCCATAGCCTCGTCCTCGAAGGAGACGAGGAGGGAGGCGATGAGATAAGCCTCTTAGAGCTGCGCATCACCGGCTTCGTAGAGAGGATCAGGCAACTCATACGCGACGAATACGACACTAAGCTGCAAGCCAAGCTGGCGCAGATAGACGCCCTGCAGGCCCAAATTAACCCTCACTTCCTGCATAATACGCTTCAGCTGATCGGCAGCGTCTCGCTGGCGGGTAAGAGCGAGGAGGCGTACAAGGTCACCGCGGCCTTAAGCGGGCTTATGCGCTACTCCATGGCCTTCGATGAATCCTTCGTGAGCCTGGATGAGGAGCTACGGAACCTGGAGCATTACCTTACCATCCAGCGAGAGCGCTTCTCGGACCGTTTTACGGTAGATCTCCACGTCGAGCCCCAGGTGCGCGGCTGCCTCGTTCCTAAGCTCACGCTGCAACCTCTGGTAGAGAACGCCTTCCGCCACGGCTTTAAGGCTCAGAACCGGCGATGGGAACTGGGCATCGCCGCCTTCCTCGACGAGGACGGCAAGCTCCTCCTGATCGTACGGGACAACGGCGCGGGCATGAGCGAAGGGCTCTTAAGGAAGCTGCAGGACGAAATCGATCTACGCAATCGAACCGGCGGATTCCTAGCCCCGCTACGCCTATCCGAGCACATCGGCCTTCTAAACACCAACGACCGCATACGCTTAGCCTACGCCCCGGGAGACGGCTTGCGGCTGCGGAGCCAGGAGGGCGAGTTCACGGAAGTAAGCCTCCGGCTCGAGGCGAGGGGGTCGACGTAACCGAATACAAGGCGCTTATCATCGATGACGAAGCGTGGACGCGGGACACCATCAAGCGCGTTGGCCGCTGGCGTGATTTCGGCTTTAGGATCGCCGGGGAGGCGTCCGACGGGGCCTCCGGGCTCGAGTGCGTCCGCCTCCTGGACCCCGACCTGATTATTACGGACATGAAGATGCCCGGCATAGACGGGGCGCGGCTGCTGCAGGAGCTGCATCAACGGAAGAACGAGGCTAAGATCATCGTGATAAGCGGATTCTCCGATTACGCGTATACACGGCAGGCCTTAGCCAGCCACGCGATCGACTATCTCTTAAAACCTATCGATCCGGCCGAATTTAACGCCGCCTTGCAGCGCTGCGCCGAGGCCTTACGCGCCCGCCGGCCGGAGGGGGGCGAGTCTCAACCGCCCGCCGCGCTTCAAGGGGTGGATGCCGTCTGGCTTAAGGAGTATCAGGAGGCGAGGGAGGGCATCAGACGCAGCCTCGACGGCCTCTCCGAATCGGGCCTTCAGGAATCGGAGTCGCGCCTGCGTGGCCTCATAGAAGCATGCCCTCCGTCCTCTAGATTGCCTATCCTGATAAAGCTCGGCTTCGAGCTGTTCTCGCACCTCGAGGAGCACGCCGTCCTATGGTTGTCGAACGACGATCCGCGTTTCCACCCGTCCTTGATATCGTACGCGGTGGGCGAAGGGAGTACCGCGGACGACATCCTCGAGCACTACGGCGCCTTGGCGCGCGACCTTATCGGCGTAAGGACCAGCGAAACCCAACGGCAGCACCGGGCCGATATCCGGCCGATTCGCAGGTATCTGGAAGCCCACTACCAGGAGAATATCACCCTCGAGGGACTCTCGCGCGACTTCGCCATCAGCAAGGAGTATCTGTGCGCCGTGTTCAAGAAAGAGACGGGATGCAACCTCACCGAATACCTGACGCGCATACGGCTTGATAAGGCGCGGGACTTGATCACGCACTACCGCCAGATCGGAAGAGAACACGTCTGAACTCCAGTCACCGAATACGAACTCGTA
>CALKWG010000414.1 GCA_938004315.1 uncultured Spirochaetaceae bacterium | reverse complement strand
CCGGCTGAAGCGCCGGCCTCCGCAAGCCGTGCCGCTTCGCCTTCGGCAGGCGCCGCGCCGCCCGTGCAGGGCGAGCTCTTCGGCCCCGGCGGCGAGGCCGCCCCGGAAGCGATGCCCGGCCCCGCCCAGAAAGGCGCGCCGGCGCCCGGAGCGCCGACGGCGCCGATCCGCCCTACCGAGTTCTGCACGCTCGTGAACCCCGGCCGCCCCATCCCGGCCCAGGCTTCGGCCGTGCACGGCATAGGCGACCTGGACGTCTCCTTCGCCCCTTCCTTCGCCGAGGCGGGTCGCGAGCTCCTAACCTTCATCGAAGGCGCCGTGATCGTGGCCCACAACGCGCCCTTCGACCTAGGCTTCCTCCGCGCCGAATGCGAGCGCGCCGGCCTGCCCGTCCCGCGCAACCTCAGCTACGACACCATCGCCCTAGCCAAGACCGCCGTGCCCGGCCTTCCGAGCTACGCCTTAGGCAAACTAGCCGCCAGCTTCGGCATAGCCCAAAAGGAAGCCCACCGTGGCGCGGACGACGCGCGGGTGTGCATGGAGCTGTTCGGGCGCTGTATCGCAACCCTTTTTAAATAGCGCCGACATATTTGTCGAATTCGACATTTTTAGCTTAGCTTACACTGTAGCAACCAAAATGACTCTTGAACACATTTGATCTAAATAATTCCTATAAAACAAATTAAACTTCTATACTATTTTTGTAATATTCTATTCTTTGGCACATTTCTTGCCGATATATCTGAATGGGGGTGGTCTATCGCGCCCACCATAATGAATAAAAGTTGATTAAAAGCCTCTCTCGCCACTACGGCTAACGTAGTTGGCTATGATTCGGTAGTCGCCGTGGAGGATACTATGAGCGCGAAACGCCCTGCCTCATCCATATACCAGCCCCTCCTAGGGACTTTGGTCATCTCGATAATGATCCTTACCCTCGGCGCCTGCAAAGGTCCTCTCTTCGGCTTAGGCGGCGCCGTAGATCTTGAAGCCCCGCGATCCATAAGCGTCGCGCCGGGACAAGGCTCATATAGAAGCGGCATCATCGCGATAAGCGGCGTCGCCGAGGATGCATACGGCTTACAGGGCGTCGAAGTACGAATTCTTGATCGCGGCAGCGGGACCATCGTAAGGACCTACGTCGCCTCCGTAAGCGGCGACTCCTGGACCACGGGCGCGGTAGTAAATACGGCCTCCTTCCCGGACGGCCTCTATACGATCGCCGTCATCCTGAAAGACGCCCGCGGTAATACGAGCGAGGATCGCGTCCTCGTGGGCTTCGACAATCGCCCGCCTACGGTACTTATCGAAGAGCCGCTAGAACTGGCGAAGGCTTACAACGGGAACGTGATCATTTCGGGACAGGCGTATGATAGCATGTCGAATATTACAGCCGTTTCAGTCGCCCTCTATCGCGCCGGCGATGGTGCTCCCCTCTTCAAGAAGTTATCGAACACCGTCCCGAAGTGGAGCGTCTTGTTCGACGCGTCTAACCCGGCCTACGGCCTAGGTGAAGAAGAGGATCTAATCCTCGTCGTTACTGCCATGGATGAAGGCGAGAACGAAAACTCGTGGCAATATGAGTATCTGGCGGCGTTTCAGGCTAACCAAAACAACCAGCTCACCGCCTCTCAACTAGACCAGCTGGACGCCCTTCAGGAGGGCGACGGGTTCATACCCGACCTATCTCCCCTATTCACTAAAGCGACGCTCGAGGGGCTACGTAAGCAAGCTACCGACGGAAACGCAGTCACCCCAAGCGTCTTAAAAGTCGATATCGATAGCGATAAGCCGTATTTTACTTTCGTCACCCCAGGGGCTTCGAGCATCGATGAAGCGACGGCGGAACGGTTCGCCGGAGGCACCAAGGCGAACGGCACCGTGAGCGACGACGATTTAAACACCTTACCCATGACCGTTAATTACCGCTATGCGCTCGTACCAGGGGATATAACGGCGGCGGCATGGAACCCGGCTACCGTTGAAGGCACCGGCTACGAACAACGGTGGAGCTTCATTATGCCGGGCGCGACCGGTATGTACAAAGTGCAGTTACAGGCCTTCGATAACGGCGGCGCAGAAGGACTTTCCGAGCTGCGGTACTTCATCATCGACGACGGTAGGCCCCTAGTAAGCTTCGCGACCAATGCGCCCGAAAGGCTGTATTACGGCAAGGATCAGACGATCCTCATTTCAGGCACGGCTACCCGTGAAGGGGTCGGTAATTTTATCGATACGGTACAGGTCTCAGTGGGCAGCATCCCATGGACCGATGTTTCCGGGCTGACCGGTATAGGGACGAGCAACGTCGTTTGGACGAATCATTCAATATCGTTGTCAGGCTTAACGGGGGGGTCGACGCAGATAAAGGTCCGGGCTAAAGACAACGGCGGCGTTTGGGGGCAGTCCGAGGTCCTCATCATCATGGACGTCGACGAGCCCATCATAACTATAACGCCCCCCGGAAGCGACTTGAACGGCAACGTAAACTTCCGCGGCGTCGTGGAAGACGGCGCCGGCGACGCGTTCATCACGGTAATGGATAAAGTCGAGGCGAAAATCGACGGCGGCACTTATCAAACTATAACCGGCACCTATTCATGGCTCTGGCCGTATAACACCCAAGCCCTAGCCGACGGCGCGCACACGCTCTGGATCCGCGCCTATGACAAGGCGGGCAACGTCGCCGAAACGAGCAGCGCCTTCAGCGTAAGCCAGGCGACCGACAAACCGAATCTGACGATCGCTAACCTGGGCGAAGGCATGGTCATCGGCGGGACCTACATAATATCGGGAACTGTCTCCGACGACGACGGGATAGCGGCGGCGGCGGACGGTATACAGCTTCTCATCGAATACGAGACGAGCCCCGACGTCTGGGCGGTATACCAAGCCTGGTCCGACGTCACGAACCGTAGCGGGCCTCAAACGAACTACTCGATCACGTATCCGCTACCGAACCTACCCAGCGGCAGCTACCGGCTAAACGTCAGGGCGCGGGATGTCAACTCAGCGGGCGGCGATTACGGCGCGGCGGTCCTGCCGCAAGCCAACTATTGGAGCGCGATCGCCGCTCCGATACGTTTTAAGGTGGACAACGACGTACCGGTCGTAGACCAAGCGTCGATAAGCCCCGCTACGGGAAGTTATGTAAACGGAGGATTCACCTTAAGCGGAGCTATCTCCGAAGACCAGAACCTTATCTCGGCTCGCATATTCGTGAACGGCATAGATCGCGGGGCGGCCGGCATAAGCGGAACGGCTCCAAACTATTCATTTAACGTCACCGTGGATCAGGCTTGGCTGGGCGGCTCCGGCGGCGTGAATTCGATCAGGATCGACGCGACGGATAATTCATCCCCGCCCAAGGTCGGCTCTGCGACCGTCCAAATCATCTTCGACGATTCCAAGCCCTCCGCCAGTTTCCTTAGCCCGGCGACCGACTCGACCGTTAACGGAATCATCACGATTAGCGGCCTGGCGAACGACGATAATCAGGTTACGGCGCTCTACTACGCGATACGCGCTACGTCGGCGGGCTTACCCGCCTATCCTGGCGACTATACCTTATTGGCGGATCAAAGGTATTCATTCAACTTCACGGCGAACACGGCCCTCCTCGCCGACGAGACCGCGTATACCGTGTACCTCGTCGCCGCAGACGCAGCCGGCAACCACACGGGGCTTAACCCGGCTGACTTGCCGCTCTTCGTAAGCCAGAATTCAGACCGACCTATCGTAAAACTGAGCAACGTGCGAACAGATGGCAGTACCGTCCTAAAAATGGTCAACACCGTCTTCGGCAGCGTCATAGACGACGACGGAAGCGTCGCGAAGCTCGAGATAAGCGAAGACGGCTCCTCATGGATCGAGCAGCCCTTAAGCGGCGGCACCTTCAGCTACGATTCGTCCGCGGGCGACGGGGCCAAGACGATCTATTTCAGGGTCACCGACGCAAAGGGAACCGTCTTCAGCACGAGCGCGGCGTCGAGCCTGCAGAAGCCGAGGATAGAGACGAACCCCGCCGAGATTCCCGCCGCTTACGTGGACGGGCCGATCTCCTATTCGGTCGATACCGCCCCTCCGGAGATCGACCCCACCATAATGACCGACCGGAGCGCGCCGTTCGATTTCGCCGACGAGGCGGCCTTGACGACGAACATGCCGTTCGGAGGAGCATCGGCGCAGTTCAGGCTTAGGGCCCAAGCCCAGGACTCGAACGGCATATCGGCCGTCAATTTCATCGTCCCCGGCGCGGCCGGCAGCCCTTTTAGCGGAACCTTCGAGGGCGGATACTACCGCAGCCCGACCATCGACGCCGGGGGGCTGGCCGACGGACCGCTCGTCATAAGCGTAGAGGCTATCGACGACTCGGGCTTGAAGACGAGCCTTACCCGAACGGTTATCATCGATAACAGCCCCCCGACCGTCAGCTTCACCAACCCGCGCAGCTTAGTGGACGTGGTCAACGGCAATATAGAGGTTAAAGGCCTGGCCAGCGACGGCGGCTCCGGCTTGAAGTCGGTGCAGTATAAGGTCGGCTATAATCACGCGGCCCAAAGCTGGCGAGACGTAGGCGGCAGCCTCTTTAGCTGGCAGATAGACTTCAAGGACGCCGACCGCATAGACGTCTTCGCGAACCCCGTAGACGGATCGGATGACAACCTGGACGATATCTGGCAAGTTCCCGTGCTCATCCGCGCCGAGGATAACGCCGGCAACGTCCATACCTCTACGATTACCGACTATGTTCTACTCGTCGACCCGTCGGGCGATAAGCCGAAGGCCTTCATCATATATCCCGATCCAGCGGCGACGAACAGGACCTTGGGCGGAAATATCCGTATCTTCGGCGCCGCCGAGGATGACGACGGCGTCCAAGGCGTCTATATGCAGATCGACGTAAACGGGGACGGCGTGTTTAACGCGTCCGACGTAGCCTCGAACGGCGTCGATTGGTACAACGGCGGCGAAGGCCAACTCGTCAGCGGCACGGTCAGCTGGAATAGGACGATTAATGCCGCCCAAGAATTCGACCCGCCCGGAGCGGGGACGCGAACGATCTACTTCCGCGTCAGGGCGCGCGACATTTACGGGCTCGACGGCGCATGGAGCCTCCCGCAACGGATAGACGTGGACAAGAACGTACCTAAGATAGGATCGAGCATACCGCTGAGCCTTAAGCAGGGCGGCGCGGAGCAAATCTACGTCGCCGACGCATGGCTAAAAGGTAGCTGGAGCCTCGTCGGTAGCGTAGAGGACGAAAGCGGCATCGACTCCATCGTCATAAGCGGCGATATAAACGGCTCTCTATCCGCTAATCCTGGTTGGTTCACGAACCTAGGCGGCGATAACTACCGGTTTGAAATACCGATCACGACCGAAGCCTCCGCGGGCCGCGTAAGCTTCACCATCACCGCCCTGGATAAGAGTACGCCGCAGCTCCAGACTTCGCTCTCGGTTAGCGCGCAGGCCGACAACCAAGCGCCGACCTTGAACGCTTATAACGGAGCCCTGCCGATCATCCAGAGCAACCTCGCCTATACCCTTAAATCGAGCTTGAACGAAACGGGCAGCGGCTTCGGCCGCGTGGCGTTCTACTTCGTACGCCGAGACAAGCTCGGTAACGCCGCGAACGACCGCGTCTACATGCCTATGGCGGGTAATACGTTTACGTACTTAAGCTCGCTCAGCCTGCAAAACGGGCTCTACTATCTAAATCGCTCCGGGGCATCTCGGCCGAGCCCGTATACCCTCGTGGACGCCGGGCTCATAGCGAACGAGAACGTGCGCGTAGGCGGCGTAATACGCATCGGCGGCCTCGACCGTACTATCGTCTCGTGGGACGGCGCAACGGGAACCGTCGGCTGGGCAGACGAGGTCTCAATCTCCGTGACGGATTATCAAATAGCCTATGCGCTCATCGTCGATAACCAAACCGTAGAGACGCCGGTATACTCGGGCGGCATCCTGACGAACATAATAAACGACGACGGCGACGGGATGGTGGAGAGCGTCGAGCGATCAGGGGGGCTCTACTCTTGGACGGCCTCAATCGATTCGCGTAACATCCCCGACGGCCCCATCGAGCTCCATTGGGTGAGCTTCGATAGGGCGGGGAACAGCGTCTCAAGCTCTCTTAGCACGACGATCGCCAACAACAGGCCGCTCTTAGCCGCCGTCACGTTGGGTACCGACCTGGACGGGGACGGAAATGTAGCCGCCGGCGAAAAAGTCGCGGCGTTCAGCGCCTTGGACGGGCAAGGAAACATGCAGTCGACTACCACAGTCGATTCATCGAGTTTCGTGGCCAAGGGGCTTACGACCGTAGAGATCGACGCGGTAGGCGGCAATGGCCAACTTCGATACATCCTAACGAACGCTACCCTCGATCTTCATGGGGGGCTGCAGACCTTAAGGGCTACGGGATCGTCCGCTATCCTGCCGATTTCCCTAAGCTTAGGCGATCTGGATAGCGTCGGCGAGGGCCTATCCACGTTCACCTTCTCCATTTGGGATAGTACCGAAGAGACGGAACCGGGCATCGATAGCCTAGATGCCGTGCTTAACGTCCCTTTCTACGTGAACCTGGTGGATGCAGTACCGCCGAAAGCCGTCATCCTGCCGTTATATTGGCGAGGTTCAAGCGATAATAGCCTATTCGCAAATAGCAAGGCTAACGGCCACCTTGAGTTGCCTTCGGATCTGCCCGGCGCATTGTTTAACGAAGCTTCGGGGCTCTACGACTTAGATCCTAAGGTTTCCGGGCAGATAAGCTTCCGCGGTACGGCATACGACGATCAGCGCTTAACGAGCCTTTGGACGGCGATGGACGGCTTCTCATTCCCCGGCGCCGCCATGAGCGCTACCCAATTCGATACCGACGGCGACGGCGTCCTCGAGACGCTGGCGCGGAGCTATTATCGACTCGCTACCTTCGACGCAGGCGTATGGACGGGTACCGACCGATGGGCCAGCGACGGTTGGAAGTTCAGCGTATCGACGGAATCCTTGGATCAAGGCGGACATAAGGTCAAGTGGCAGCTAGACTGGGACAGCAGCAAGGTAAGCGGCGTTGCGGCGCTCGATCGGGCTATACGGGTATTGGCTCAGGACAGGCGGACGGCTCCGCAAGCCAACAGCTCGAGCGAGATCGAAGTCGTCAGCGCAGATGCGGCGCTAAACAATCGCCCCTCGCTCCGCATTGATATAGTGCCTTATATCGCTAAGCTGAGCACCCCTATACGCAATGACGGAGGATTAAAGGATAGCAATATCCGTTCATCCAGCGGCAGGTACTCGATCATCAAGGGCACGCACAATACATTCATTACATTAACAGGATTCAACCTCAATCCTAACGCTGCGAGGATCGTCGGCTCAGGGATCGTCGCGTCCAAGCTCGCCCCAACCGCGGGCTCGGCCATCGCCTACAGCGGCGCGACGGCGCCCTATACCGGCATCTACCTATCGAACGACGGCGCCGTATCAGGATACTTAGAGGTATTCACGAACGGCGTGCGATCATTGAACAATGTGAACGATAACGACGCGAAAGGGAGCTATGCCGACCTTGAGACGCCCGAGATGCTCCCGAACAGAGAACCGGATCGTTACATCACGAAGAACCTTAGGCAGACAGACGACCGATATCTCCGGTTTTTCTCGATGAGCAGCACCGGCATCAAGAACGGCTATTACCCCGATATGATCATGGAAGGGGATGATCCGGTATTCGGCTACTTGAACCTAACGGGCGGCCCGAATCTAAACGTCGGCCTAGCGCCGGGTACGGGAGCGGGCACTTACTATCCTTCGCACGCCATGCCTCAACGGGCAAAATTCAATGGGAGCACCGGCGCGGAAATTACCACCGAATACCTGATCAAAGCCTCTATCTGGGACCAGATGGCTATGGCGCGAGACGCCGGAGGACGCTTCCATCACCTAACGCTCTATAATAGAGACGGAGCTTCCATGTCCTATCTCTACGACCGATATGCGGAGCTATATACGAATGGCCAGGGTTGGGGTACCGGCACGACCTATAGCGGATACGGCGGCAATATATCAGATGACACGGGCAACAATGCGATCACCCTCGAAGGTGTCAACTTCGGTAACGGATTGCTATTAGGACGCTACCAATATCCGAAGATCCGTGCGGTGGGTAATTCCAGGACCTCGCATGCAAAGGTCTATATGCTCTACTACGATGATAATACGACTAATAGAGACCTCATCTTCAGGAATTTACGCGTAGGCACAGACGTAACTGGCGGAGGAACGGCCCCGCTATTCGCGGGCGGGACCTCTTCCACGGGCGACGGGTACGCGCAAAGAGCCAACCTAGCCGATAATAATACGAGCGGACGTATAGTAGCCGCAAGCTCGGCATCGCGCTACTTCGATTTCGCCGTAACGAGCGACTTCCGCGTCGTTATCGTCTACTTCGACGAGGCCGACGGTAGGCTCAAGCTCAGATATTCGACCGGCCCGGTAGACGGATCGGCCCCCACGGCTGCGGTCGCATGGACAAGTTCCACGGTGGTCTTCCCCGAATATGTCGGCAATTACGTATCGCTGGCGCTGGATGGCGCTAACGGCATCCATATAGCGGCTTATGACGCCTCAGACGCCGACCTCGCCTACTTCTATCTACCGGCCTTCAATAGTACGGACTTGTATCACGCCACCGTAGACGCCGCCTTCGCCGTCGGTAGCTGGACGCAGATCAAGGTTCGTCAAGTCGGACCTAATGTCATTCCTTATATCGCCTACTTTAATAGTTCGGAAACGGGCCAGCGAGATGCGATCAAGGTTGCATACAGCACGGTCCCTATAAGCCCCGGTAACGTGCCGGCCGGCGTTGAAAACGGATATGTTACCGGAAACTGGGAGTACTTTAACGTCCCGGCTATCACCCCTCCGCAAGGAGGGAGCCTTATGTTCAAGCAGGTCAATCTGGATTTCGATTCCGCGGGAAGGCCGGTAATAGGATACCTAGGTACTAATTTAGAGTATGGTAAATGGCTAGGCGAATGAGCCCCATTATTAATGCGAGGGGATAGCATTAGGCAGCCTAAAGAACGAGGGCTTCTATACGCTGGAGAGCTATTCTAATACCCCGCCCCGCCGGCTTCGAGATAGGCTCGGAGCTCGGCGGCCAGGGCGGCGCGCGATGCGCCGTCGCGCGCCATGGCCCAACCCGGCTCGGGCGTCACGGCCGAGGACGCGGCCGCCCAGAGGCGGAGCTCGGACGCCTGCTCGTCCGGCGCCCGGGCGGCGGCGTGGGTCGGCGCGAGCCCGCTTTTTTCGGAGAGCCTTCGCTGGCCTTCGGCCGAGGCGAGGTAGGCCAAGAAATCGAGCGCCGTATCCCGGTGCCGCTTCGGGGCGGAGGCGTTGAGCGACGCGGTCAAGACCGTAAATCGCGGCGCGCGGCGCGCGGCTCCCGGCGAGGCGGGGAATACGATCCCTTTGTACCTGGAGGCCGTCCGTTGATCCAAGAGCCTACGTTGGCTTAGCCGCATGAGCGCGAAAGGCGCGGCTCCGTCGGCCATGAACGCGCTCAGATCCCGGAGCCCGAAGCGGTACCACTCGGGGTGCAGTAAGCCCTCGGCCTTGAGGCTCACGAGCAGGTCTAATTCGGACCGCAGAGTGACGGGTCGAGCGGCGTCGTCGGAGCCGAGACTCAAGTCGAGCAGCGAACCGAGCGCGTCCGGCCTATACTCCAGGCTACCTAGCGCCTCGGCCGCTGCGAGGCCGCCGCGAGCCTCGACCAACGCGCCGATGAGATTGAGGAGCGTCGAGTCGTCGCCGCCGGCGATGAATATAGCCGGCGGCGAGCCGGCGGCGAACTTCCGGGCGGCGCGTAGGAACTCCTCCAGCGTGGGCGGTGGAGCGAAACCGATGGACTCGAAGAGACCGACCTCATAGGCTAACTCGAGATGGTCGATGAGCAAGGGGTACGCGTATCGCGATTCCCCGTCCGATCCGACGCGCCTTAACGAGCTCGGCATGGCCCTGATGGGTTCGTCGTCTAGAACCGCCAGGCCGGCCGCATCCGGGTCCTTAATCGCCCCGTCGTAAGCGAAGAGGATCGAAGGAGCTCCCCTTTCGCCTAGGCGCGGCTCGACGGCGGTATCCAGGTCGACGAAGTCGAAGCGGAAGGAGCTGAAACGAGGATCGGCCGCGATGGCCTTGATCGCCGCAACCGAGGATTCGTCGACCGCGTAGAAGCCTAAGGTCGGCGCGTCTTCGCGCGCCTCGACGACGACTACGACTACGACGGCGAGCGCGATGACTACCATGCCGATGCCTATGGCGAAGAAAGCTTTTGCCTTCATGCGCCGATAATATACCAGCAGCCTACCCTAGCCAAGGACTTAGCCAACTCGACCTTATGTAAGGCGGCCGATTCTCGGCGGCTTGCCTAAGAGGCTTCGCTCAGCTAGAGTTCATGAGCGAATGCATAGAGCGAGGTGCCTACCATACGGAAGTATCTAGCCGGGCCCGTCCTCATCGGGGCGGCCGTCATCCTATCGGCCTTAACCATAGCGGCCTCCGCCCTGCCGCGGGCCCTCGAGGGCTCGATCGGCAAGTCGGAGGCCGCGGCGGCGATTACGGGCTTCATGAAGGATGCCGCGGCTAGGCGGGATTTAGGCCCGTTTAGCCCGCATGAAGCCGTCCTTCCGACGCAGGACCTAGGCCTATTGGCCGAGGCCCTGTCTCCCGACGCCTTGGCGGGTAACGCCGCGACGGCGGCCCGCGAGCGGGCGCTCGCCTGGGCGAGCGCGCTGAGCGAGCGGCAGAAGGCGACGCCGACGAAGGCCTTGGCCGCGCTCATGCCGCCTCCGAGCTGGTTCCAAGCCAGGCTCATCATGCCGCGCGACGAACCGACCTTAAGGGGCGACGCGCTCACCGGGGGAGCCTACGGACTAGCCTATAAGGATATCCTTACCTCCCTCGCGCCGACCCGCGCCTCGGCGCCGCAGTTCGAAGCCGCCCTCGCGGAGCTTTGGGAAGCCCTCGAGCTGGGGAAGGGCCTGAAGCTCGGGCCGCAGCCGCCCCTGGCCCGCAAAGATCGCTGGCTACCGACGGATAGGGCGCTCTCATCGTCGCACCGCTACGCCTTGGACCTCTTCTTTACCAAGGTGACGCGGAACGGCGCCGCGGAGAAGGGCCCCGTCGTGAGGAGCATCGCCGCCGGCATCGTCGTGGCGGCGGCCGACGACTGGGAAGGGACCGATAGGCCGTCGCAGTATCGGGGCGGCGGCTTATCGCCTAAGGCCGGGAACGGGCTCATCATCTACGCGCCGCACGAGGGGCGCTACTACGCCTACTTCCACCTGCACGACCTGAAGCCGGGCATAGGCGAGGTCGTAGAAGCGGGGCAAGCCTTAGGCCACGGCGGCAACTCGGGCGTCAACGCCCGTAAAAAGGGGCATGGCGAGCATCTGCACATAGAGATTCATGAAAGCTCAGGTAAAGTCTGGACAAGCCAGGAGTTAAAAGCCTTTATAGCCGGGCTGCGCTAGCAATCTTGTTCACAGATTGAACAACAATTGAAATACCGCATGGCCGCGCGTTAGTAACGGACGCGTCGGAGCCGCTTAGGCTTCGCGCCGTACGAAGGAGGCGCTATGAAACGCATCGTTCTGATAAGCATGATGGCCCTGGCGGCCGCGGGAGCTTGGGCTCAGGATCTAGCCGACTTTCAGGGTGGCTTTGAGAGTTTCGCCACCGACATGGCCGCCACGCTGTCCTACAACGCCACGATCGGCAACAACTGGTCGGACGCCTATATCGGACAGCTGCCGCACTTCGGGGTCGGCCTGGCCGTAGGCTTCACGGCGGTACCCGCTGAGAGCCTCGAGGAATTCTTTCAGGCTGCCCTGGGCGAGGCCCTTCCGGATTCCTTAAAGAAAGCCGGGTTGCCCATTCCTGCGGCCGCGCTGTCGGCCAAGATAGGCGGGATTATCCTGCCCTTCGATTTCGGGATCAAGGCTATGGTCCTGCCGCCTGAGGCGACAGAGGCGATATCGGCCTTAGGCATCGCAGCCGACTATAAGCTCCTCGGCGCCAACATCCGCTTAGGCTTGGTGAAGGAGGGCCTACTCTTCCCCGACGTGTCGCTCGGCGCAGGGTATAACAGGCTGATGGGTAGTGTTCAAGTCCCGCTTGATGTACCTGATCAGACATATAACTTTACCGCAGGGACACCTCAGTCCTTACGGGTGAGCGATCCGGACCTTCAGCTTGATTGGACGACCGATTCTTTCGATTTCACCCTTCAGGTATCCAAGAAGGTCTTGTTCTTCCGCCCCTTCGCTGGCCTTGGCTACTCCTTGGGGACCTCGACCGTCGGTGGCGGCTTGGCGGCGAAGATGTACTACGATAGTGACACGGGGGGCGGCCCTGGCGAACAACTAGTTACTAGCGCTGAAGTCGCGGCGATTAAGCAAGCTCTCGCGGACGCGGGTCAGCCTGTCCCCGACATCTCCGCCGACGGCTTCCTCTTCTCCGCCACGAACTCCGACCCCGTCCTGCGGGTCTACGGCGGCCTATCCTTGAATCTGTTCTTCCTGAACCTGGATCTGCAGGGTATCTACGTTCCTAAGACCAAGGGCTTGGGCGCGAACGCGATGATCCGCGTCCAGCTGTAGGATAAAAGGCATAACGAAATACCGGCGCCGCCGGGCGCGCCGCGAAAGCGGCGGGTCCGGCGGCGCCGTCGTTTTTAGGCGGCCCGAGGGGAGCGCACCAGGGATCGAGGCGGTATCCTTCCGGCGCGATCGCTGGGCTCGGCGGGCGGCGCCGCGCGACGCCCGCGCGCTTAGGGCCTACGCGCCGGAAGATAAAGCCGAGAGCCCGACGGCGGCCGCGCCGCCGTGGACGAGGCTAGCCGGGCCGGCGGGCGTCGGCGGCCGGCGGGGATCGAGGCCCGCGGCCGCCGGGGCGCCCGTACGGATAATCCGGGCTCCCGGCTATCGACGGTTACGAGCGGCCGTAGACGTCCTCGAGGCGGACGATGTCGTCCTCGCCTAAGTAGTCGCCCAGCTGGGTCTCGATGATGACGGCGTCGGCGGGGCCGGGATTCTCAAGGCGGTGGACGGCGCCTAAGGGGATTTCGGCGACCTCGCCTAAGGCGTAGGCGCGACGCTCGGCGTCTATGGTGATGACCGGCGCGCCGCCGGCGACGACCCAGCGCTCGGAGCGGCGGGCGTGCTTCTGCAGGGACAGTTTGGAGCCGGGCGTGACGACGATGCGCTTGACTTTGAAGCCGGGAGCCTCGTCCAGGATGGTGTAGGAGCCCCAGGGGCGGCGCACGGTCAGGTGGGCGTGGGTGAGCTCGCGCTCGGCCGGGGAGCCCGCCTTGAGCGCTTCCACGGCGGCCTTAACGTCCTGGGAGGCGCCGCGTTTGGCTACGAGGACGGCGTCGGCGGTCTCGACGACGATATGGTCCTTGAGAGATCGGAAGAGCGTCGTGTAGGGAAAGAGTGTAGATCTCGGGTGTCGC
>CALKWG010000413.1 GCA_938004315.1 uncultured Spirochaetaceae bacterium | reverse complement strand
GCGCCGCCGCGTAGAGGTCCGCCGCCGCCATCATCGCGGCCGGGCCGCAGGCGTAGAGCGCCGGCGGCGCGCCTGGATCGAAGCCCCAGAGCCAGTCTACGACGGTGCCAGAAAAGCCGGCGGAGCCGTCGTCGGTGCAGATGACGGCGCCGGGCGGCAGCCCGACGTTCGGGATATGGTTCCCGGTCCTGAACCCGAGCGCTAGGATCGGCGCTTCGAAGCCTCCGGCGGCGGATTCATCGGCCAAGCGCGCCGCCAGGTAGAGCATGGGGCCCAGGCCTATGCCGCCGGCAAGGAGCACGGGACGCGATCCCCGGGGCGGCGGGGTGAAGCCCTTGCCCAGCGGCGCGAGGACGTCGAGAGTATCGCCCGCGCGGAGGCCGGCCAGGTAGGCCGTCCCGCGGCCTCGGCGCTGGAAGATGAAGGCGGCCTCGGCCTCGCCGGCGGCCTCGGCCGCGCTCGAATCCGGCGCCGCGTCGCGGAAGTCGGAGAACGCGAAGGGTCGGCGGAGGATAGGGTCGTACTCGCCGCCCGAGCGGACGGTCATGAAGGCGCCGGGCTCGGGCTTAGGAAGCCCGGCCGGCCAGGCGAATCGGAGTTCGTAGTAATCGTCCGAGACGGCCGTCAGGCTCGCGATCCGGGCGTCGAAGCGTTTCATGCATACCCCCGGGCCCCGAGCCTAGCCGCGCCGCGCCCGCCGTGTCAATCGCGCGCGCTTGCCCGGGCGGCTAGCCCATGGTAGGGTTAGGCGAAATAGCGGATAAGGAGCCGAGCCATGACCCTCCATAAAGACGACGACCCCCGCCTCGACGCGACCCTCGTGTGCCTCGTCCTAGCCGAAGGCTGCGCCGTCGCCACGACGCCCCCCGCCTTGGTAGCCGAGCTCGAGGCTCTGGCGGCCCGGCGAGCTGCCGAGGATTTTCCGCCGGCCGACGTCAAGGACGCGGTGCGCGGCATGCTCCGCGCCGGCGGCTATAAACCCGCCGGCCGCCAGAAGCCGGCGAGCGAGTACCTAGCCCAGGCCGCCCGGGAGGGCCGCTTCCCCGTCATCAACGGCCCGGTCGATTGTAATAATCTCCTCTCATTGGAGACGGGCTTACCTATAAGCCTCCTCGACCTGCGCGCCTTCGGCGACGCGTCGGGCGGCGGCGCCGCGGACGTAGGCGCGACCGTGCGTATCTGCGGCGCCGGCGAAGCCTACGTCTTCAACGCCTCCGGCCACGAGATGGACCTGGAGGGCCTCCTCTGCGTCTGCGACGCGGCGGGTAGGCCGCTCGGGAACCCGGTCAAGGATTCCATGGCTGGTAAGCTCCGCGATGACAGCGTCGACTTGGCCGGCTTCATCTACGCCCCGGCTTCGCTCTATAGCAGCGACGCCCTCTTGGCCGTGGGCAAGCGCTTCGCCGAGCTCTTGGCCGCGCACGCCGGCGCGCGTAGCGCCGTCGCGCTCGAGATAGCCTAAGCTATGGACGCCCTCCTTCAAATAGCCGTCCTCATCGCCTTTCTCCTGGCCGGCGCGGCGCTTCAGATCTTTAAGCTGGCGCCTAAGCCGGTCGTCGTCGATTTCCTCTTAAAGTTGACGCTCTGGGCCTTGCTCTTCGTCATGGGCTACCGTTTGGGGAACTCGAGCGAGCTCTTCGAACGCATGGGCGAGATCGGCGCCATGGCTACGGCGACCGCGGTCCTAGCCTTGGCGGGCACGGTTCTGGCCATACGCCTGGCCTACGCGACCCTCGACTTCGCGCGCGGCCGCCGGGCTACGGGCCGCGGCGCGGCCGCGACCGAACCCGCCCCCGCCCCCGCGCACGGCGCCCCCGCTCATGTTCGGCCTGGCGTCGACTGGGCCCACTTCAAGGCGCCCGCCATCCTCTTAGCCGTCGTCGTCGTAGGCGCCATAGCCGGCGTCGCGAGCCCCGAGCTCCGCGGCTTCGACTACGGGGCCGTGACCGGATGGGTCTTGAACGCGCTCTTGTTCATGGTAGGTATGCAGTTCGCCCAGTCGGGCCTCTCGCTCAAGGCAGCCTTCGCCCGCGTCGACACGATCCTCGTGCCCGCGGCCACGGCCGTCGGAAGCCTTGTCGGCGGGGCGCTCGTCGCCCTTATCTTCAGCATTGGAATCGGCAAAGGCATGGCCCTGGCCGCCGGCTTCGGCTGGTACAGCCTCTCGGGCGTGCTTATAGCGGATCTCGGCGACCCGGCCCTGGGTTCGGCCGCGTTCCTGGCGAACATGCTCCGCGAGGCGCTGGCCCTCGTCCTCATACCCATATTAGCGGCGAGCAAGCGGCCCTATACCGCCATCGGCGCCGGCGGCGCGACGGCGATGGACGTGACTTTACCTTTGATAGAGCAATGCGTCGGGCCCGCCGCGGTGCCGGTGAGCTTCACGAGCGGGGCGCTGCTGTCGCTGCTCGTGCCATTCCTCGTGCCGCTCGTGTACGCCCTCTAGCCGCGCCCTAGCCCTCGAGCTTCTGCAGCTCGCTCTCCACGGTCGCCAGGCGCTCCTGCAGGTTGTGGATGGTACGCTCGAGGCGGGCGCGCTCCTTATCGAGGCGCTCGCGCGGATCCTCCGACGGCGGCTCTGCGCGCACGAGCGACTTGACCGCCTCCTGGCTCTTGCCGGCCTTGAAAGCCTCCACGGCCGCCTCGCGGGCCTCGGGCTTTCGTAGGCCCGCGACCAGCTTCATCGCGTCCCAACCCAGCTCGGCCGGCACCTGATAGGCGGCCGCCTTCATGGCGGCCGTCGCGCTCGTCCGCGGCACGCCCACGGCGCGGTCTATGTAGTCCTCGAAGCGGACGAAGTGCTTCTTGCAGAGGGCCTCGGCCTCCTTGACCAGCTGGCCGAGCGTCAGCATCAGCTCGCCGTTCCGCGGCAGGAGCGCCTTGATGCGCTCGGTAAGCTCGATGAACTCCGGCTCCTGATCGAAGAGCGAACGATAGACGCCCACCGCCTCGGCCTTCTCTAGGAGCTCATGGAAGATGGCCCAGAACTCGTTGCTGTGGGCCCGGGCGCCGGGCAGGTGGGGGCGGCGCTCACAGTGTAGGTGGTGGGCGTACTCGTGCAGCGCCGTGTAGATGAGCTGCTGGTCGTTCTCGAAATTCTTATTATGGATGATGATCTCGCGGCTCTGCGGCTTATAGAGGCCGTTCACCATGGAGCTCTTCTTGCCGCTGAATACGACGCTGAACTCCGTCTTGCATTCGTCTACCCTGAGCAGCGCTTCCTTCGCCTGGTCTTGGTTCATGCCGTCCCCCCGGCGGGCACCATACTACGCCGAGCCGCGGCCGGTGAAGCGCCGGCGCGCCGCGTCCGTCAGGCGCGCCGCGTCCGTCAGACGCGACCGTCCTTGCCGCCCGCCCGCGGCCGTTGTACAATCCCGCCATCCTACGATGTGCTCAAGGCGGGCGGCCAGCGTGAAGAATCTCGGCATCAGCCAAAAATTCATCCTCTTCATAGCCCTCGCCGTAGCGTCTTTCCTGGCCCTTACCCTCGTCATCAGCCAGGATTTACTACGGCGCCACGCCCTGCGCGGCGCGGACGAGCTGGCCGGCGCCATCATCGACCGGGCGGAGCGCCAGCTCGGGCAGTTCTTCAACGAGCTCGAGTCGCTGTCCGTCGCGCTCGCGTCGATGCCCGAGCTACGCGAGCCCGATCCGTCGCGCATGCGCGAGCTCTTCCTCTCGCACGTCCTGGCCAGGAAGGACTTCCTACGCGCTATATACCTCGGGACCGAGGACGGCCTGATGTACGAATGGGGCTACGGCGAGGGCTTCGTCGATCATGTCCCGACCTTCCCCCCCGGCTATGACCCGAGGAAGCGCCCCTGGTACCGCGTCGCCTTGGAGTCGGGCGGATTCAGCGTCTCCCCGCCGTATCTCTACGCCAGCGTCGAGGCCATCGGCATAACCTGCGTCCTCCCCGTCTACGGAGCGGGAGGGCGCTTCGTCGGCGTACTCGGGATGGATATACTCCTCGATAGCCTGGCCGGGGTGCTCACCACCCTGGAGATCCCCATGGCGGGCCGGGCGATGCTTCTGGATAGCTCGGGCTTCGTGATAGCCAGCCAGTTCCCGGAATTCGGCGGCCCGGACCAGTCGGGGCTCCGCCGAGCCGAGCTACAAGGCCTGAACGAGAGTCCCGCCTCGGGCCGAGGCTCGTTCGACGCGCTCGTCGACGGCTATAGTACGCATATGGTCTATCGCCGCATGGAGCGGCCGGACTGGACCCTCGTCATCGGCATGCCGAACGCGGCCATCCAAGAGGGCACGGTCGAGCTCCTGCGCGTCGTCACGCTCTTCGACCTGATCATGATGACCCTACTCCTGTTGGCCGTGGCGGCCATCAGCGGGCGCCTCGTGCTCATGCCCCTGGGGGACATCGTAAAGGTCATCGCGGCCAAGGAAGGCGGGGATCGCGGCGCCCGCGTCAAGATACGCTCGGGCGACGAGTTCGGCATCCTGGGGGCCGAGCTTAATAAGCTCTTCGATACGGCCGACGGCTATTCGAGCGACCTGGAGGCCAAGGTTCGCGAGCGCACCGACGAGCTCTTGTCCCTGCAGCGCGAGGTGACGGCGCTCCGCGTCGCCGAGGAGCGCACCCGGATCTACCGCGACCTCCATGACTCCATAGGCGCAAAGCTGACCAATATCTTCTTCTGCAACGGCGTCGCCTCGTCCCTGGCCTCGGAAGCGGACCCGCGGCTGGTCGAGGCCCTATCCGGCGTCGAACGCAACTGCCTCGAGGGCGTGCAGAAGCTCAGGGAGATCGTGCACGGCATGCGGGACGGCCAAGCCGTGGCCGAATACAGCGCCGCCAGCCTGGCGGCCGGCATACGGCGGCGCCTTCAGGACGGCGGCTTGGCCTTCGAGTGCCGTATCGCCGGGCGCGCCGCCTATGACGAAGCTCCTTTCGAGACGCGCCGGGAGCTGGCGGCGGTCCTGGAGGAGCTGGTGAGCAATACCTTGAAGCATGCGGGCGCCCAGAAGGCGCGGCTACGCATCGACGCCGACGAGCGCCGTATCCGAGCCAGCTACGCCGACGACGGCCGCGGCTTCTCAGGCCTCCCCGGCGGCCGCGAGCTCTCGGGCCTGAATAACGTGCGCTACCGCGTCGAGGGCCTGGGCGGGGCGCTGTCCGTACGCGGGGAGCCGGGGAAGGGCGCGTCGTTCGCCGTCGAGCTCCCGCTGGCGGCGCTCGCCGAGGGGCGCGAAGAGGGCGACGAGCTCGTCGCGGAGGCTCGTACGTGATAGCGCGTAACGCCCGCCCCGGCGGGCAGCTGGCCTTGGCCATCGTGGAGGACGAGCGCGACGTCCGCGAGGGCCTACGCTACCTCCTGGGCTTGGACGGGCGCCTTAGAATCGCCGGCGCCTTCGCTAAGGCCGAGGACTTCATCCAGTTCTTGGAAACCGGCGGCCAGGCGGATATCGTCCTCATGGACATCCATCTGCCGGGCATGGACGGTATCGCGGCGACCAGGCTACTCCAAGGCCGCTGGCCCGAGCTCGTGGTCCTCATCCTGACTATCTTCGAGGATCAGGACGCTATCCTCGATTCTATAAAGGCCGGGGCGACCGGTTACATCCTTAAGAACACTAAGCCGGAAGCCTTGATCGACCAAATCGTCAGCGCCTCGGGCGACGGCTCCCCCATCAGCCCGACGGTGGCCAGGCGCATCCTGGAGGAGCTCCGCAAGGCCGCCCCCGCCAGGACCGTCGACTACGCCCTGACGGCCCGCGAGCTCGAGGTCCTGCGCGACGTCGTAGAGGGCTTGACCTATCGGGAGTTGGCGGACAAGCACCATATCGCCGCGTCCACCGCGAAGAAGCATATCCTGCATATTTATCAAAAGCTGAACGTCAGCTCGAAGGCGGAGGTCGTGCGCAAGGCTCTTGAGGAAGGCCTTATCTAGTACTGCCCGATGCACGAACCGGGAGGCCCCCGCTTGGGGTACGCGGCGCGGCGCCGCCGCCCGGACCCCGTATAAAAATACACCTTTTGGTGCATATCGCGCCGACTAAAACGCCCCTAGACTCCGAATAGGCCAGGGTCCGCTTCGAGCGGTCGGCCGTAGCATGTACCTAAGGAGTCGTTATGGGCGATCAGAAATCCAAGAAAAAGGGCGCGTTCGATTGGTACTTTAAGTCGAACCTGCTGTTACGCATCCTCATCGGCCTTGTCGCCGGTATCGCCGTCGGCGTGGTCTTAGGCTTCACGCCCGACGCGGTCAAGGCCTTCGTCGACTGGGTTAAACCCTTCGGCGACGTCTTCGTGCGGCTCTTACGCATGATCGTGGTGCCGGTGATCTTCCTCTCGCTCATCGCGGGCGCGGCGAGCATCGCCCCCAACCGCTTAGGCCGCGTGGGCGTTAAGATCATGGCCTACTACCTCTTGACGAGCGCCTTCGCCGTCACCATCGGCCTCGTGTTCGCCAACATCTTCCGCCCGGGCTTGGGCATGGGCATCGTGGGCGCCGCCGGCGCCGCGGGCAGGGCCGCCCAGGCCCCGACCTTGGTGCAGGTTCTCCTCAACATCATCCCGACCAACCCCATCGACTCGCTGGCCAAGGGCGACGTGCTCCCGATCATCTTCTTCTCGGTAGCCTTCGGCATCGCCCTGTCCTACGTCAAGGATTCCAAGGACGCGGGCCTGGCCAAGGCCGGCGCGACCGTGCTCGACCTGGCGAACGGCGCCGTCGAGGCCATGTACAAGGTCGTCCACGGCATCATGCAATACGCCCCCATCGGCGTCTTCGCCCTCATCTCCATCGTCTTCGCCCAGCAGGGCGCGCGGGCCTTGGGTCCCCTCCTCCTCGTGACGCTGACGGTGTACCTGGGCCTCATCGTCCACCTCGTGGGCGTCTACGGCGGCGTGCTCGCGGTCTTCAAGTTCGGCCTCGTCAAGTTCTTAAAGCGCGGTAACGAGGCCATGATCACCGCCTTCGTCACCCGCTCCTCCGGCGGCACCCTTCCCATCACCCTCCGCAACACCGAGGACAACATGGGCGTGCCCCGCAGCATCAGCTCCTTCAGCCTGCCTTTGGGCGCCACTATCAATATGGACGGCACCGCCATCTACCTGGGCGTCTGCGCCATGTTCATAGGCTACGCAATCGGCCAGCCCCTGACCTTCAATCAGCAGCTCACCGTGATCATCACGGCGACCCTGGCCTCCATCGGCACCGCGGGCGTGCCGGGCGCCGGCGCCATCATGCTCCTCATGGTGCTCGAGTCCATCGGCCTCAAGGTCACCGAAGGCTCCGCCGTCGCGGCGGCCTACGCCATGATCCTAGGCATCGACGCCCTGCTCGACATGGGCCGCACCAGCCTCAACGTCACCGGCGACATGGTCGGCACCGTCATCGTGGCCAAGACCGAAGGCGAGCTCGACCAGTCCAAGTGGGCTTCTTGATCTAAGCTTCAGCCTGCCGGGGCTCGACGAAGCCCGGCAGGCCATCCCCCGGGCGGCCGCCCCCGCGGCCGCCTCCTTCCCGGAGACCGTATGGACGAAGCAGCGCTCATCATCGGCGGCGGCGTCGGGCCCATGGCCGGCGTCGCCCTCCACGGCCATATCGTGCGCAACACCTTGGCCTCGGGCGACGGGGATCACCCCGACCTCTGCCACCTCTCGCTCTCGGGCTCTATCCCCGACCGTACGGACTATCTCCTAGGTAAAACGGGGGAGAATCCGGCCATCGGCATGGGCGCGGCGCTCGGCATGGCCTTGGCGGGCTTCGCGCCGAGGCGCGTCGTCGTCGGCGTGCCCTGTAACACCTTCCATGCGGCTCCCATCTTCGATCCCTTCAAGGAGCTCGCGGCCGCGAAGGCTGCCGCCCTGGGCTCGGCCCTGAGCGTCATCGACATGATCGCCGAGACGGCGGCCGCCCTCCGCGAAGCCTATCCCGCCGCCCGGGCGGTCGGGCTCATGACCACGACCGGCACCCGCCGCGTCGGCCTCTACGAGCGAGCCCTAGCGGACTCGGGAGCGCGCGTCATCCAGGTCCCCGAAGCCATGCAGGAGCTCCTGCACGCCTGCATCTATGACCGTTCCTGGGGTCTCAAGGCCTGCTATCCGGCCAGCGAGCGGGCGCTCACGGAGCTCTTTACCATGGCTAGGCTCTTGGCCGACGGCGGCGCCGAGGTCCTAATCCTGGGCTGCACCGAGCTCCCGCTTGCGTTGACTGAAAGCCCCTTATACGGTATGCCATTACTAGATCCCGTAGAGGCCCTCGCCAGGGCCATGCTGCGGGAGGCGGCGCCCGCCAAGCTGGCGCCGCGGGCCTAAACAGGGAAATACGGGGGCGTGCCGCGCACCCCGCCCTGGTAGGCGACGGCTCCGACGCGCCCCGAGCGCGCGGGGCCGAAAAAAGGAGCGCTTCGTGAACCCCATCGCCCAGGAACTCAACGCGGTGCTGGACGGCTGCGTCGCCGGCAGGGCCCTCTCGGCCCTCGGCCGACGCATGTATTTCCCCAAGGGCATCATCGCCCAGTCGGCGGAGGCGAAGAAAGAAGCCTACGCGGTCGACGCCACCATCGGCATAGCCACCGACAAGGGCGCCCCGATGAACTTGTCGGCCATACGCGGCGCCCTACCGCAGCTGGGCCTGGGCGAGGTCTTCCCCTACGCCCCGACCGCCGGACTGCCTAAGCTGCGCGAGGCTTGGAAGGCCCAGACCCTGCTGAAGAACCCCGGCCTGTCCGCTAAACCCTTCGGCCTGCCCGTGGTGACCACGGGCCTCACCCACGGCATCTCCATCCTGGCCGAGCTTTTCCTGGACCCGGGCGACGCGGTCGTCGTGCCCGACTTAGTCTGGGATAACTACGACCTCATCTTCGCCGAGAAGTCTTCGGCAGAAATTATCGGCTATCCGCTCTTCAACGCCGCCGGCGGCTACAACGTCGAGGGTCTTTCGGCCGCCCTGGCCAAGGCCCGCGGTAAGAAGGCCTTCATGGTCCTGAACTTCCCGAATAATCCAACCGGCTACAGCCTGCGCGCCGACGAAGGCGCCGCCATCGCCGCAGCCATCAAGGCCGAGGCGGAGCGCGGTACCGCGATCGTGGCCGTCTGCGACGACGCCTACTTCGGCCTCTTCTACGAGGCCGGTATACGGACCGAGTCGATGTTCGTCGAGCTGGCCGACCTGCACGAGAACGTGCTGGCCGTGAAGGCCGACGCCGCCACCAAGGAAGAGCTGGTCTGGGGCCTCCGCGTGGGCTTCTTGTCCTTCGCCGCTAAGGGACTCTCCCAGGCCGCGCACGAGGCCTTGATCCAGAAGGCCATGGCGAGCATCCGCGCCTCTATCTCCTGCTCGAATACGCCCGGCCAGGCCTTGGTCCTGAAGGCCCTGGAGTCGCCGAGCCACGAAGAGGAGAAGGCCGCCACCTTCGCCGCCATCAAGGCGCGCTACGACGAGACCAAGCGCCTCGTCGCGGCCATGAAGGGGCCGCTCAAGGCCCTGCCGTTCAACTCCGGCTACTTCATGACCTTCTACTCGTCCGTCGGCAAGACCGAGGCCCTGCGGCGCCTGCTCCTGGAGCGCTACGGCATCGGCACCATCTCCTTCCAGGACAAGTACCTGCGCGTCGCCTACTCCAGCGTCGACCTCGAGAACCTGGCCAAGGTCTTCAGGTCGATCGACGAAGCGGCGAGCGGCCTCCTGGCCTAGAGTGCATGAGCGAGCTTTACTGCCCCGACTGCGGTTCGTCCTACCCCCTCGATACCCGCGAGCCGGCCTGCGCCTGCGGCGGGCTCTTCGAGCTGCGGAGCGAGGCGCCGAGTTACGACCCGGCCCTCGTCGACCAAAGCGAATGGAGCCTGTTCCGCTACCGGCGCTTCATGCCGCTGGCCGGCGAAGCCTGGCGGCGGATGAGCATGGGGGAGGGTAGGACGCCCGTCGTCCGCTTGGACGGTCGTACCCTGGCGAAGCTTGACTACCTCATGCCCACGCTCTCGTTCAAGGACCGGGGGGCGGCCGTCCTGGCCGCCCACTGCGCTGATATCGGCGTCGGGCGGGTGGTCCAGGATTCCAGCGGCAACGCCGGCAACGCGGTCGCCGCCTACTGCGCCCGGGCAGGCGTCGCCTGCGAGATCTACGTGCCCGAGGGTACCTCCCCCCGCAAGATGGCCATGATCAAGGCCCACGGCGCCGCGCTCGTCGTCGTGCCCGGCAGCCGCGACGACACGGCGCGCGCCTGCCGCGAGGCCGTGCGGCGCGACGGGGCGTATTACGCCAGCCACGTGTTCAATCCGCTCTTTTACGAAGGCACGAAGACTTACCTGTACGAAGTCTACGAGCAGTTGGGTCGTTTGCCCGAGGTCCTCTTCATACCGGTCGGCAACGGGACGCTGTTCCTAGGCGTAAGCCTAGCCTTGAAGGAGCTCCTCGCGGCGGGGCTTATCAAGGCCTTCCCTCGCGTGGTCGCGGTGCAGAGCGAGCGTTGCGCCCCCTTGGTCGAAGCCGCCGCCGCGGGGGCCGAGACCGCCGCGCCATCATTGACGCTTCCGACCTTGGCCGAGGGCATAGCCATCGGCGAGCCGGCGCGGGCCCGGCGTATACTCCGCGAGGCGCGGGAGCTCGGCGCCGAGTTCGTCGCGGCGCCGGAGGCCGATATCTTGGCTGCGCGCGAAGCGCTCGCCGCCAAGGGGCTCTACGTCGAGCACACGACGGCGGCGACCTACGCCGCGTATCTGGCATGGCTGACCAGGGATCCTGATGAGCCGGGGGCCGATGCTCTGATCCCGCTCTGCGGAGCCGGGCTTAAGTCGGATAAATAGGGACGAGTCCCCCGCCTGGGCGGCCGCGAGCGGCCCGGCTCAGCGCAGGGCGCGCTCGAGCTCGCCGGTATTGAAGCCGATGATGACCCGGCCGTTCACGTCGGTGACGGGGACGCCCATCTGCCCGGACTTCCTCACCATCTCCTCGGCGCGCCGCGGGTCGCTAGCGACGTTGTACTCGTCGAAGCGGACGTTCCGTTGCTTGAGCCAATCCTTTACCATACGGCAGTAGGAGCAACTGGGGGTGGTATATACGGCTACGGCCATGATTATCCTCCGAAATATATAAAAAACTATATGTAATATACGCAGGCGACGCGGCGGCGTCAAGGTTGGACGCGCGTCGCCGCCGTGATGCGAGCTTACGAGCGCCGACGGGCGCAAGCGGGAGCTCTTCGCGCGGCGTATAGCCGGCATGAACGACCGCCGCCTACGTTCCGCGGCGCGGCCGCCGAGCCGGGCCGCCGTGATCGCCGCCTTCCTGGCCGCCGAACTTACGGCGCCGGGCTTTTCGCCGCTCGAGGCCCAAGCGAGCGCCGCCCCGAATCCGGCCGCGCCCGATAAACCGGCCCTCTGGCTCGGCCTCGAGGGCGAGGCTTCCGGCCTGAACGGGCTCGACGAGCTTAGGCTGGACGCGAGCCTCGCTTACGGGCGCTGGCGCCTGCGCGTCGGCGCCGCAGGGGCGCTCCCCGCGGCGGGCGAGCCCGCCCCGCGCCTCGCTTGGAGCCTATCGGGGCCGGCCGGCGCGGCCGGCGCCGTGGAACCAGCGGGCTTGGCCTCCTTCATCATACGCCCCCACGGGCTGTCGTACCGCCTGTACCTGCCGTCAGGTAGGGGCCGCCCTCTCTCCTCGGCTCCGCCCCTGGGGGCGAGCTGGTCCGGCGCGGCCGTCGGGGCCGAAGGGGGGCTCTTCGCCATGGAGCCGAACGGATATCGGACGCCCGCCTTCGTAGGCGCCTGGGTCGCGCCTTCGGGCTCCGGGCTCTCGGCGCTCCTGGCAGCGGCGGAGGCCCCGGCTAAGCCCGGCGACGGTTCATGGTACGCCGCGCCCGTCCCGCCGCGCCGGATACGGTGGCTAGCCGGCGCCGTCGCATTCGGCGCCGCCGCCTTCGGCGCCGGATCGTATCGCGGGGCGCTCGCCGCGGGCGTCGAGAGCGTCTCGCCGGGGGGCGACGCCTACGCGTTTCGCCACGAAAGCCGCCTTAAGCTCGGTTCTTTCGCGCTAGAGACAGTCGTCGCGCTCGCCGGAGCGCCCGGCATGTCCGGATCGGGCGGCGACGCGGCCGCTTGGCTCGGTCCGCGGCTTAGCGCCGCGTCGCCGGCCTTCGCCCAGGCTAGCTTGGGTTACGCGCGTCGATATAACGCGGCCTCGCTTCGCTATACGGGGGAGCTCGCGCCCGGTTCCGGCGAGCCGCGTCATGCCATCGCCGCCGGGCTCGGCCTCGGCGTCCCCGGCGTATCGCTGCAGCTACGCGCGAACTATCGGGCGCCTCGGGCCGACGCGTACGAGAGTATCGGCGTCGCCGCTCGGCTCGGCCTCGGGCGGAGCGCCCCGGGCGCGCCGCGCGCCCCGCTCGGCCTCTCCGCCTTCGGCTCGTGGCGGGCCGAGGGCGCCCGGCCACTGGCCCTGGAGCTCGGCGCGGGCCTCGCCTTGTCATTCGGCGCGAAGCGGCCGGCGCTCCGCGCGGAGGCCGCCTGGCGCGCCGCGCCCGAGGCCCGGAGCTACCGCTGGCGCATTGAGCTGGACGCGCCGCTCGGCCGGGCGCTTAGGATCGCGGCCTTCGGGCGCAGTCCAGGATGGAGCCCCTATGAGCTTCCCGGGGGCCCTCCCGCGACCGGCGCACCGGCCTCCTTCGAGCTCGGCCTATGCGTTTCGGCCGCCCTCGCGCTTTACTGATAACGCCCGCGCGGAGTATCCTGCTCGCGACGCCCTCGGGCGTCGCCGGCCTCCGGGGGATCGCCCTCGTTCGCAGGCCCGGCGGCGCCGGACGCCGAGGAGGTACAGCATGGAATTCGACCTAGGATCGACCGCCTTCGTCGCCGTCGACGTACAGAACGACTTCTGCCCCGGCGGCGCGCTCGCCGTGCCCGAGGGCGATCGCGTGGTGCCCTTGATCAACGCCCTCGCCAAGGCCTTTCCCATCGCCCTCCTAACCCAGGACTGGCATCCGCAGGGCCACGTCTCCTTCGCCTCGAGCTATCCCGACAAGAAGGCCTACGACTCGGCCGATTCAGGCGGCCGTGCGCTCACCCTCTGGCCGGACCATTGCGTACAAGGTACGCAAGGCGCCGCCTTCCATCCCGAGCTCGATCTAAAGCCGTACCGGCTCATAATCCGGAAGGGCTTCCGCAAAGGCTTGGATAGCTATTCTACCTTCTACGAGAACGACGGCGCCACGCCGACGGGACTTACCGGATTCCTCCACGGCCTCAAGGTTAATACCGTCGTGCTCGCCGGCCTGGCGCTCGATTACTGCGTCTATTACAGCGCCATAGACGCGATCGTCGAGGGCTTCGGCGTCGCCGTGGTCCAAGACGCATGCCGCGCCGTCGACCAGCCGGCCGGTAACGCTGCGAAAGCCCTGGCGTACATGAGGCAGCGCGGGGTCCGCGTCATAGCCTCGGAGGAGGTAATCGGCCGTGCGTAAGAGCGCCTTGTTCACCGATTTCTACGAGCTCACCATGGCCCAGGGCTATTGGAAGCAAGATCGGAAGAGCGTCGTGTAGGGAAAGAGTGTAGATCTCGGTGG
>CALKWG010000412.1 GCA_938004315.1 uncultured Spirochaetaceae bacterium | reverse complement strand
CCGAAGAGCCTGTTCGCATCCTCGGCGGCGGTCCAGTCGCCCACGGGCTCCACCTCGATGCCGGCCGCCTCGCAGCGGCGGATCAAGATGTCGTAGCCGCGGATGCGCACCTGCAGGGGGCCGCGCATAAAGCCCGAGCGCACCACCGCGCCTTCGGCGCCCTCGGTAAAGCCCATGTCGGCCAGGCGCTTCCCGACTTCCTTGCCGAGTATCACCTTCATCACCTTGAACGAAGCGCCGTTGGGCGCATCAGATAAAAACATAGGGTCGCCCCCTTTCATACGGAACTACGGTCAGAGATCGACGCCCGGGGCTATGCCTTCGGCAGCTTTCCCCCGGCGCTGGTTTTGATAATCATTATCATAGCATCGTTATACCATCGCCTACCAAGGCGCGTCAAGCGCTTCGACGGCCCCGCGGCGCGGGCTCAGGTCGATGAGAGGAGGCTAAGGTCGCGCAGCACCGCCGCCGCCGTCTCCCGCGGCCCGGCGCCCTTGCCGATGAGCGCCAGGTCGCCGGCGAAACGGGAGCGGTAAACGACGGCGTTTTCGGCCCCTCGCCTAGCCAGGGGCGAGGACGGGTCGAGCTCGACGAGCTCGATGCTCGCGCCCGAGGCGTCCAGCCGGCCGACGGCGCGAATGACCCGGCCGCGGGCCTTAGCCTCGGCTATCGCCCCCGGGGCTAGCTCGCGAAGGCTCGTGCGCCGCACCTCCGCGGGCGTTAGCGGCCGCCCGAAGAGCGTCCGCGACAGGATGCAGAGCTTGGCGGCCGCGTCCCAGCCGTCCAAGTCGGCGCTCGGGTCGGCCTCGGCCATCCCCGCGGCCTGGGCGGCGGCCACCGCGCCGGATAAGTCCATCCCCTCTTCCATTAAGGAGAGTACGTACACCGAGGTGCCGTTAAGCACGGCCTCGAGCGACTCCAGGGGGTTGGCCTGGGAGAAGGCCAGGCCGGCGTCGATGACGGGCATGCCGCCGCCCACGGTCGCCGAGTAGCGTAGCCGGCGGCCGGCGGCCCCCGCGGCCGGTACGACGCGCTCCCAGGCGCCGGCGAGGGCTCCCTTGCTGGCGAATACGAGGTCGGCCCCCGCCCCGAGCGCGGCCAAGGCGTAGTCGACGGCGACGCCGCCTGAGAGCTCGGTGGGCGATAGCTCGGCTAGGACATCGGGCCGGGCGGCGGCTATCGCGGCGAGCGTGCCTTCGCGGCCGGGTAGGAAGGCGCGGCGGCCGGCGGAGGCTATGGCGATCGCCGGCGCCGAGCTAGACGGTGGCGCCGAGCTAGCCGGCGGCGATGCCGTAGCCGGTCCGACGCCCGCCCCGAGCCCCGCCGCGGCCTCCGCCAGGCGCTTCCCGGCGGCCTTGTCCCGCCTCAGGCGTTCGAGCTCGGCCTCCGAGAAGCCGTCCGGGTCGTAGAGCGCGCCCGAGGAGTCGGATAAGCCCACGACCAGGACGCGCGGGGAGCTCGCCTCGGGCAGGAGCTCCAAGACCGCCCGGCCGACGTAGCCGAGCCCGGAAATGAATAATCGCTTCGCCTTCATGCCTAGCTATCCTTCCTGGGTTCGAGCTCGCCTAGGTCGTAGGGCGTCTCCTGATAGACGCAGTAGTTGAGCCAATTGGCGTAGAGGAGGTGCGCGTGGGCGCGCCAGAGCATGGGCGGGTCGCG
>CALKWG010000411.1 GCA_938004315.1 uncultured Spirochaetaceae bacterium | reverse complement strand
CGATTCCCCTCCGACGCTGAAAAGAACGACCCGCCAAGCGCGGGTCGTTCTTTTTATGAGCGCGGAGGGGAATCGAACGGGTAAGGCGCGCGCCGCGAACGCGGCGGAAAGGCGCCAGGGATAGCGCCGACAGCGCCTTACCCCGGCCTGGAGCGAATGGGCAGGACGCCCATGAGGGGAAGGTCGATTCCCCTCCGACGCTGAAAAGAACGACCCGCCAAGCGCGGGTCGTTCTTTTTTTGAGCGCGCTGGTCATGGCCTTCCTGGTGCTACGAAAGCTTCACGGCGAGCGTCCCGCGTTCTCCCTGCGAGGACTCACCTTAGCTAGTACGTCACGATGCTTCGGATGCGAACGGACGGGCTGGCCCGCCGCCAAGCTGGCCGCAGGCGGCCAAGAGGGATCGCCCCTTCTCGACTCGTCGCCGTACCGGAACGCCCCGGGCGGCGAGGCCTGCCAGGAAGGCGTCGATCTCGGGCTCCGAGGGGGCCCGGCATATAGGATGCCGGCCCGGATTGTAGGGGATCACGTTTACGAGGGCCCGGCCGAGCCGCCCGACGAAGGCCGCCGCGGCATCCAGGTCCTCAGGAGCGTCGTTGATGCCGGGGAGAAGGCAGTAGTTGACGCCGAGCGCGAAGTTCCTCCGCATCGGGTAGGCCGCCAGGGCCTCGGCCAGCTCACCGAGGGGCCAGGTCCGGTTGATGGGCATCAGCCGGTCCCGCAAGCCGTCCCGCGCCGAGCCCAGGCTGACGGATAGGTTCAGCCGCTTAAGGCCGAGGGCTCGTAGGCGGCGGATGCCCTCGACATGCCCAGCGGTGCAGACCGTAATGCGCTCTTGCGAGTATCCCAGGCCCCGAGGGTCCCGGAGCGTCTCGAGGGCGCCGAAGACCCCTTCGGGATTGTCCAAGGGCTCGCCCATGCCCATGAACACGACGTTCCGGAACCGGACGCCCAGGGCCTCCGAGGCGGCCGTGACCTGACCCGCTATCTCGGCGGCGCTGAGATTACGCGAAAGGCCCGCCGTGCCGGTCTCGCAGAAGGCGCAGCCTCGGGCGCAGCCGACCTGGGAGGAGACGCAGACGGTATAGCTTCCTCCGTACATCGGCACCGCGACGGCCTCGACCGCGAGGCCGTCCGCCAGGCCGAGACGGTACTTCGTCGTCGTGCCCGCGGGGCCGCATTCGGAGGCGGTCGAGAGGATCCGGGGGAGCTCAGCGGAAGCCATCACGGGAGTATACGCGGATACCGGGAAAAGGTCAGCCGGGGACGGAGCTCGGATCCGCGACGATGGATGATTTCGGCTAGAACCTGAACTCCCCGCTCTCGTCGAAGCTTAAGGGCGCCGGCGTACGTCGCACCTCGGGCGGCAGGATGAGGCTGGCCTTGCCGGTGATCCTGAAGCTGCCGCGCTTGGAGGCCAAGACCGCCTGGATGCCCTCAGACAGGCTCTTGGAGCTGAAGACGGTCTTAACCGTGACGAGCGTAGCCGAACCCTGCCGCGTCACCTGGGAGGAGCTGCCTTTCGCCAGGCTTTGGCCGCCTATGAAGAGCTCGTAATCGAGGGCGTCGAAGCTTAGGGGGGCCTTAGCCTCGTTGGTGATGGCCAAGGTATAGCTGACGGTGAAGGGGACGTCGATGTCCTGGGGCTTGATGGGCGCCTTGGCCGGCGGACGGCCCTGGGCTACGCCCATGAGGAAGCCGGCGGCCTCCTTAGGGTCGACGTTGCGCCCGGCGGCGGCGAGGGCCTTGGCCACCTCCTGCTCGTTCGGGGCGCTGACTGAGAAGTTCCGTATCTCGACCCGCGGCTTGATGGCCGGGATCTTCTGGCTCAGGCGGTAGTCGAAGCTGATCTCGGCCGGTAGGCCGGGTAGGCGCGGCAGGGGGATGGTAAGCTTGCCGGTGATCTGGGTGTCGAGCCAGTCCTTGTCCAGGTAGTTCTTGACGAGTCGGATGATGTCCTCGTAGCGCAGGGTGACGGTGAACTTGTTCGCCGCCGTCCGGTTGGCCGGCACCCGGAAGCCTCCCTGGCTTTTCGTTTGGAACACCTGCGCGCCCTCGACCGCGAAGTCCAGGGTCATGCCGCTGAAGTTCAGCTCCACCGGATAGGGGTTCTTCACCGTGAGCTCGAACTGGAGATCGAGGTCGCGAAGGCCTATGCGCTCCAAGCTGAACGAGCTGATCTCGGCGGTCGGCCTGGCGACCTGGGCGTCGAGGCTGGCGCAGGCGGCCAGGCTCAGGATCATGGCGGCGGCGGCGAAGCGGAGGTATCTGGTCATGGCGGACTCCTTACGATAAGAGCATGGCCTGCGGCGGCGCCTTTGTCAAAGCTCGCCCGGGCGGCGGCGCCGGACAGCCGCGGCGCGATGGGCCGCCTAGCTGGGGGCCCTCGTCTTCATAATTTTCCGTTCTAGGAGTTCGAGTTCCGCCTTGGCG
>CALKWG010000410.1 GCA_938004315.1 uncultured Spirochaetaceae bacterium | reverse complement strand
CAAGCAGCAGAATCCGGTCACCGGCTCCGGCGGCATGTTCATCGGCAAGATCGCCAGGATCGGCCCCGCGCTGGCCGGCCGCGACCTTAAGGTCGGCGACAAGATCGCCAGCCTCGTCTCGCTCTCGCTGACCCCGCTCAAGATCAACAAGATCCTCAAGGTCATGCCCGAGGTGGACCGCGTCCTGATCGACGGCCAGGCCATACTCTTCGAGTCGGGCATCTACGCCAAGCTGCCCGAGGACATGGACGAGGGCCTCGCCCTAGCCGCCCTCGACGTGGCCGGCGCGCCCGCCCAGACCGCCAAGCTCGTGAAGCCCGGCGACAGCGTGCTCGTCCTAGGCGCCGGCGGCAAGAGCGGTATGCTCTGCTGCTACGAGGCCATGAAGCGCGCCGGCCCCACCGGCCGGGTCATAGCCAACATCCATTCGGAGCGTTCCCGCAAGGCCCTGGTAGACATGAAGCTGGCCCACGACATCGTGGTGGCCGACGCGACCAAGCCCCTGGACATCATGAACGCGACCTTGAAGGCCAACGGCGGCAAGGAAGTCGACGTGGTCATCAACTGCGTCAACATCCAGGGCACCGAGATGGCCAGCATCCTGCCGGTGCGCGACGAAGGCATCGTGTACTTCTTCAGCATGGCCACGAGCTTTACCCGCGCGGCCCTGGGCGCCGAGGGCATAGGCAAGGACTGCCTCATGATCATCGGCAACGGCTACACCAAGGACCACGCCGAGATCACGCTCTGGGAGCTCCGCGAGAACGCCCAGCTCAGGAAGTATTTCGAGGAGCAGTACGTTAAGTAGGTTCTAGGGGCCGATCAGAGGCCCTTAAGCATGCCGGGAAGTACGGCGAGCCGGCCCGCGAAAGGCGCGGGAAATACCGGCGGGGGCAGTCCGTCTCCCGCGCCGCTCCGTCTGCCATGGGCGGGGCCGGGGCGTAGCGCATGCGCAAGGTAATGTGAGTAGACGGGAGACCGTCTCTCGCCCCGGGGGCTCCCCGTCCCCGGCGCGGCGAGCGCGCGCGGCTACGCTAGGTCGTGGACGGGCGCGCGCTGGCCGGAACGGCGCCAAGGCCGTCGGACGGCGGCGCGGCCTTTAGCCGCGCAGGCATGGACGAGACCATGCCCGCGTCCCGCGGATCGAGGCGGCGCCTCGCGAAGGAGTAGACATGGCTTTAGACGGTAAGATCGTTATCACCTGCGCCTGTACCGGCGCCGAGACCAGCAAGGAGCTGCAGCCGGCCCTGCCCATCACGCCGGACGAGCTCGCCCGTACCGCGGAGGAGTGCCGCGCGGCCGGCGCGGCGATCCTGCACCTGCACGTGCGGGACGACCAAGGGCGGCCGACCCAGAGCGTCGCCCGCTTTAAAGAGGCGATAGAGGCCATCAGGCGCAAGTCGGACATCATCATAGAGATAACCACCGGGGGCGCCGTCGGCGACACGGCGGAGGAGCGGCTTAAGCCCGTGACCGAGCTCGAGCCCGAGATGGCCAGCTTGGACTGCGGCACGGTCAACTTCGGCGACGAGTACATCGTGAACGACCTGCCGACCATGCGGGCCTTCGCCCGCGAGTTCAAGCGGCTCAAGGTCCGCGCCACGCTCGAGTGCTTCGACCTCGGGCACGTATACGCCAGCCACTACCTGATCAAGGAAGGGCTCCTCGAGCCGCCCTACCACTACGGCTTCGTGCTCAACGTGCCGGGCGCCGTCCCCTATAGCGTGGAGAACCTCTCGGCCTTCATGCGCGGCCTCCCCGCCGGCGCCGACTTCACCGTGATGGGCATAGGCCGCTCGTCGCTACCCGCCCAATACGGAGCGCTGGCCAACGGCGGCTGGATACGCGTCGGCTTCGAGGACAACGTATACTTCGCCAAGGGCGTCCTGGCCGCCAGCAACGCCCAGCTCGTGGAGCGGGCGGCGCGCATCGCGCATGAGGCCGCGCTCAGCCCGGCGACCCCGGACGAGGTCCGCCGCTACCTCAAGCTCAGAGGCAACTAAAGGAGGACCCCGTGCACGATTACCCCTCGTACGACTATAAGAAGATACCCCTCTATAAGGACGTGAAGCCCGAGGAGTGGAACGACTGGCATTGGCAGATGCGGAACAATATCAAGGACGTGGACACCCTGGCCAAGGTGCTGCCCCTCTCCGACAAGGAGAAGGCCGAGGTCTCCGAGGTCCTAAAGACCTTCCGCATGGCCATCACGCCCTATTACGCGTCCCTCGTGGACCAGGGCAACCCAGGCTGCTCGGTGCGCCTGCAGGCCGTGCCGCGACTGCCGGAGACCCATTTCGACGAGAGCGACCAGGACGACCCCCTGCACGAGGACG
>CALKWG010000409.1 GCA_938004315.1 uncultured Spirochaetaceae bacterium | reverse complement strand
GCGCCAACGCAACATGACGGCCAAAAGGTCTACCAGGCTTATCTCATCGCTCGCTGCCTCGGGGGCGGGGTTAGGTCGTTGATCCATCATAGAGCTCCTTCGCTTATTGATTTGATGAACTAATGAGCGGCGCCTTGACGCGCTTAAAGCATAGGCCGCGGATAATCGCGAAGCCCAGGACCACCGCGGCGCCGGCGGCGGCGTAGAGCCAAAAGGCCAGCTCGCGGCGCGCGCCTAGGTAGGTGCCGGCCGCCACGGCGGCGGCCAGGATCAGGCAGAAGCCGTAGATGACGGCCAAGGCCTGGCGCACGTCCAGGCCTAAGTCCAAGAGCTTATGGTGCAGGTGGCCGCGGTCGGGCGCCATGATGGAGACGCCGCGGCGGCGCCTACGTACGATGGCCCAGAGCGTATCCAAGATGGGCACCAAGGAGAGGGTCACGGCTGGAATGAAGCCGTTCCCCAGGCGCCCCGGCTCCTCGAGGATTAAAGGCAGGATGGCGAAGGCAGTACCAAGGAGCAGGCTCCCAGAATCCCCCATGAAGATGCTGGCCTTGGGGAAATTATAGTACAAGAAGCCCAGCACGGAGCCCAGCAAGGCGGCGCTCACCGCGCCGGCCGTCAGGTCGTTATTCTGAAAGGCCACGAAGGTATAGGTAGCGAAGGCGATAAAGGAGACGCCGCCGGCTAGGCCGTCCATGCCGTCTATGAGGTTAACGGCGTTCATCATGCCTACGATCCAGAAGAAGCTAAGCGGATACGACCAGAGCCCTAGGCTCTGCTCGCCGATGCCGAAGGGCAGGTACACGGCGCGGAAGCGGTAACCGGCCGCAAGGACGGCGGCGGCCACCGCAAGCTGAAAGAAGAGCTTATAGCGCGCCCGCAGGGGTTTAAAATCGTCGATCAAGCCCACGAGGTGCACGGTCAAGAAGCCGCCTACGATCAGAGCCAAAGCAGGCCAAGGCGTGGCCAGACGATTCCGTAGACCCGTGAGAAAAACCAAGGAGATGACGATGGCGACCGCGAAGGACCAGGCTATGCCCACGCCGCCTAGGCGTGGGATGTCCCCGCTATGGATCTTGCGGCCGCCGGTGGCGTCGAACCAACCGCGGGCGCGTGCCAGCTTGAGTATGACGGGGGTAAAGATGAGGTTCAGGGTTAAGGCGATGATTGTTGTGATGACATAGTACATGAATGCTCCATTATGTATGAATACTTGATTATATAAACACGTAATCCGCCATCGTCTTTATAGTATACGAACGATTAAACATAGAGTTGTGCAAAGCTTTACCAGCGGCGCTCCAAGCCTCGCGTTGCAGGGCGTCGCTGCATACCGCCTTTCTCAGCGCCGCTACGATCGATTCATGAACCGCAGGATCCGCAGTAATGCCGAGCCGGTGAGCCTCAACGAGCGACTTAAGCTCGCCGCCGGCCACGGCTAGGATGGGCCGGCCGGCCGACAGGTAGGCTTGAAACTTCGCCGGGATCGTCAGACTGATTAGGGGATTCTCTACCAAGGAAAGCAAAGAGAAATCGCAAGCGCTTATCAAGCTCTTCACCTGAGATTGCGGCACGCTCCCATAGAAATTCACGTTTCGAATACCGCGAGCGCGTACCGTTTGCATTAAGCGTTCTTTATATGAACCGTCGCCGACTATGTGAAGCGTCGCCGTCCCCGGTTCAAGTGCCCCGAAGGCTAGAATCACCCGCTCTAAATTCTGCATGCTGCCTACGTTCCCGGTAAAGATAAACGAGACGCCATCTTTTTTTAATGTAAGGCTATGGGCTTCTCCGCGTTCAAACTCCGACGGCGTCCACTGCGGTACGAACGCGACGCGGCAAGCGGCCGGGACATAGGGCTTGAGCCGATCGCAAAAGCCGGGGCTCGATACGAGTACGACGTCGGTAAAGCGATAGATAAAACGAACGAATGCCTTTAAGAGCTGGGCGAACGCGCCCTGAGATGGGAAGCCGTAGGCGAACACCGTATCGGGCCAGACATCTTGGGTCCAGATGCTCGTCTTCTTCCTAAAGAGAATCTTGGCTACCACTAAAGGTAAAGCCTGCGTGAGCGGTCCGGTATGGTAGACGAACACCGCGTCGACCTTAGGAATCTCGAAGCAGCCGTACCAAATGGCGCGGAGCATGAACGCTAGATAGTTTAAGATCTTTCGCGCTAGGCTCCGCTTATACCCAAGCACGGTTTTAAACCGCAGGACCTCTATGCCGCGCTCGACGGAACGCGATAGTCGGTTCGCATAACCTGGGTAGAGTCGATCCTGGGGATAGGACGGCGCTTGCGTCAGCACGCGAACGCGCGCGCCCGCCCGGACCCAGGACTCGGCGAGATCGTTAACCAGAAAATTCTCCGGATAGAAGCGCTCGGTGATGACGAGGATCGAGCGGTTCGTTATTTCTTCCATACATTCCGATTAATATAATCGATATAGCTTAAGATAACGCGTACGACCTTATCGGATACGTTAGGCACCGCGTAATCGGCGACGAGCCTATAGGCGCGCGCTTCGCCGCGCGGCTGGCGCTGGGCCAGCTCGGCCGCCTCCAAGAGTCGGTTCGGCTCTAGGCCGCACATGATGACGGAGGCTTCCTCCATACCCTCGGGGCGCTCGTGGGCCTCGCGGATGTTCAGCGCGGGGAAGTTTAGGATCGACGATTCCTCGGTGATAGTACCCGAGTCGGATAGCACCAAGCGCGACTCGATCTGCAAGCGGTTATAATCGGAAAAACCTAAAGGCTTTAAGGTTCGAACCAAGGGATGCAGGCGCACGGCCTTGGCCTCGAAGCGCTTACGCGTGCGGGGATGGGTAGACATGATGATCGGCTGCCCATAGCGTTCGGCCAAGCCGTTCAAGGAGAGTACGAGGTTCTCTAGGTTCCTGTCGGAATCGACGTTCTCCTCGCGATGGCAGCTTACGACGAAGAATTTCCCCGGCTCGATTTCGAGCTCGGTTAAGACCTGCGAAGCCTGGATCTTGGGTAGGTAATGATGCAGGACCTCGTACATGGGGCTACCGGTCTTAACCACGCGGTCGGGCGCTAGGCCCTCGCGCAAGAGATACTCTCGGGCGATCGAAGAGTACGGCATATTGATATCGGCGATATGGTCGACGATCCTCCGATTCGTCTCCTCGGGCACCCGCTGATCGAAGCAGCGATTCCCCGCCTCCATGTGAAAGATGGGAATCTTCCGGCGTTTCGCCGGCAGGGCGGCTAGGCAGGAGTTGGTGTCGCCCAGCACGAGGAGGGCGTCGGGCGCGTGCTCGGCTAGCGTTATGTCCATGCGTTCGATAATACGGCCGATGGTAGCCGCGGCGGTCTCGCCGGCGGCCTCTAAGAAGACGTCGGGCTTCCGAAGGCCTAAGTCCTCGAAGAATATCTTATTAAGCTCGTAATCGTAATTCTGCCCGGTATGAACCAGGACGTGGTCCACCGAATCGTCCAGCTTGGCCATAACCCGCGAAAGGCGGATTATCTCCGGGCGGGTACCGACCACGGTCATCACTTTTGTGCGCTTCATGCTAGACCTCGGCGTAGATGGTATCGGGGTTTTGGGCGTCGAAGATCTCGTTCGCCCAGAAGAGGGTAATGAGGTCGCGCTCGCCTATATTGGTAATATTATGCGTCCAGCCGGGGGGGATATCCACGACGCGGCATTCCTCGCCGTCCACGTCCAGGCTCATGCGTTCGCCGCTGGCGATATGCCTGAAGGCGATGCGGGCGCGGCCGTCTACCACGCAGAACTTCTCTACCTTGGTGTGGTGATAGTGGTTACCCCTGGTGATCCCCGGCAGGGTCCTAGAGACGAAGATCTGGCCGGCATGCGGCGACTTAATGAGCTCGAAGAGGTAACCGCGGGCATCGACCTTCTTCTCAGCGGGGTACGCGAAAGCATCAGGCTCAAGATACGAGAGATAGGTCGAATAGAGTTTCTTCTCAAACGCGTCGCTCAGCTCCGGAAGCACGCAATCGCGTCGGGAGGCTACGAAGCGCGTAAGCTTCTCGGCCAGCTGCCCGAGGCTCACGGGGTACGAGGGCTCCACGGCGCAGAAGCCGCCCCGGCGGACGGGCTCAAGGCCGTCTAAAATGCCGACGAACGATCGCACGATGTCGTCGACATAGACGAACTCCACGACCTTGTTAGGATCGTCTATCCTAAACTTCTGGCCATGGGCGGCTTGGTAGCAAAAGGTCGAGACGACGGAATTATAAAACGGACGCGACCATTTACCGAAGGCGTTCTGTAGCCTATACGCATAGGCCTTCGCTCCCGAGCGGGTGGCGTATTCGAAGACGATACGCTCGGCCTCCCGCTTCGAAACGCCATAGGGATTATCCAAGGCGGCTTGGACCGAGGAGCTTAAGACGACGGCGGGCGCGCGATCCGATTCTAAGGCCAGCTGTACCAAGCGCTCGGCCGTCCCGGCGTTCCCCGCAGTAAATTCAGAAAGATCCTTAGGCCGATTGACGCCGGCTAGGTGGTAGATTAGATCGGCCTTGGCTACGTACGCCTCGTAAACTTCTGCGGAGGTATCTACGTCAGCTTCAAGGATTTCTACGTCCTTGCGTTCGCGCAAGGCTACGCAGAGGTTTTGTCCGATAAATCCCTTAGCGCCGGTGACGAGGACGGTTTTCATACCCCCTCGCCTTCCTTGCCCTCCAGGGCTTTCTGTACATAATCCAACTTAAGGAGGAGCTCCCGCAGTTCCGCCCTGTTTAAGCGGCGCGTATTATGCGAGTTATATTCCTCGGCCCGATTCACCCGCTGGTCGCCGTCCTCGAAGAATTTACCGTAATTAAGGTCGCGCGTATCGGCCGGGACGCGGTAATAATCGCCGAGATCTACGGCCTTCACGGCCTCTTCACGGGCCAGGAGCGTTTCATAGAGCTTCTCCCCATGGCGGGTACCGATAACGCGGATCTCGTTCGAACCATTGAAGATGTCGCGTAGCACGTACGCAAGGTCTTCGATCGTAGCCGCCGGAGCCTTCTGAACGAAGATGTCGCCCTGCTGGCAATGCTCGAAGGCGAAGAGCACCAAGTCTACCGCGTCGGGAAGCGACATCATGAAGCGGGTCATGTTGGGGTCGGTGACGGTCAGGGGCTGCCCGGCCTTAATCTGACGGATAAAGAGGGGGATGACCGAACCGCGCGAAGCCATGACGTTACCGTAGCGGGTACCGCACATGCGGGTACGCTCGGCTTCGACGTTACGGGATTTAGCCACCATGACCTTCTCCATGAGAGCCTTGGACATGCCCATGGCGTTGATGGGATAGACGGCCTTGTCGGTAGACAGGACGACCAAGCGCTTCACGCCGCAGTCTATGGCCGCCTCTATGGTGTTCGCGGTGCCTTCAACGTTGGTCTTCACCGCCTCTAGGGGGTAAAACTCGCAAGAAGGCACCTGCTTAAGCGCGGCCGCCGAGAAAACGAAGTCTACGCCGCGCATCGCGCTGTGGATGGAATCATAGTCGCGCACATCGCCTATGTAGAACTTGATCTTGTCGTTCTT
>CALKWG010000408.1 GCA_938004315.1 uncultured Spirochaetaceae bacterium | reverse complement strand
GTAAGGGACGCAGGCCCTCCTACGGGGACGCCGCGCCGCCAGAGGAGGCGGAGCGACTTTACGAGCACTTTAAAGGCTTGGTCGGCGGGCTCGTCACCCTAAGCGCCTCGGGCGTCTTCGGCGCCCACATGGACGTCCGCTACACCAACGACGGCCCGGTGACCATACTCCTCGATACCAAAGAGCTCAAGGCCGGCAAGGCTTAGGCAAGGTTTAGGCTCCATCGTGCCCGCGAGGCCGCGCCAGCGCCGTCGGGCAGGCTCCTTCGAGCGCGCAGCCTGGGCACTGCGGCTTGGCCCTGCAGCGCCGCTTGGCGTGCTCCACGAGGAGCGCATGTGCCTCGGCGAGATAGGCGGCGTCATGAGCCAAGGTCGCTTCCGCGTAAATCCTTAACGCCTCATAGCCTAGCCCCGTCGGCGCTGCGCCGCAACGCGCGGCTATCCTACGCGCGTAGGCGTCCGCCACGAAGCGCGGCTCCCCGTAGCAATAACAAAGTATGCAGTCGGCGGTCTCGTAGCCGACGCCGCGTAGCGTAAGAAGCTCGGCGCGGCTCGGAACGCCCGAGTCGAGGGCCGGCCAGGCGGCCGCTAAGGTTTTTAGGTACAAAGCCTTGCGCGCGTAGGTGCCGGCCGGCCTTAAGAGCGCCTCGAGCTCGCTCGCCTCGGCGCGTAGCAGGGCGGCGGGCGACAGGAGCCCGCGGGCCGCCAAGGCCGCCGTCGCCTTTGAGGCGCCGCGCCAGGCGGTGTTCTGCGCGAGTACCGCGCCGGCGGCGATCTCGAAGCGAGCTCGCCGCCGGAGCTCGCGGTCCGGCCCGGGGGAATCGGGGCCGATCGGCTCCGAGGACGCATCGCGGTACCCGCCCTCGTCCCTGCCATCCAAACCGGCGCGGGAGGGTAGGGGCCACCAGCCGCGCGGCCCGTAGGCCTTCGACAAACGTTCGATGATCGAAGCGAGCTCCACCTTCGCGCCTCCGTATAAAAAACCGCCCGCCCTGAAAAGGGCGGGCGGGCGAATCGGCTATCGGGACCTAAGCCTTACTTCTTGGGCTTGGGACCGGGCTTCTTGGCTTCGGCCTTGGCGGCGGGCTTGGGGCCGGGCTTCTTCGCTTCCGCCTTAGCGGCCGGAGCCTTAGCCGCGGGGGCCTTGGCCGCCGACTTGGCGGCGGGCTTAGCCTTAGCGGCGGGAGCCTTGGCGGCCGGCTTGGCCTTAGCGGCCGCCTTCGCGGCCTCCTCGATCACGGCCTGGGCCGCGGCGAGGCGGGAGACGGGTACGCGGAAGGGGCTGGCCGAGACGTAATCCATGCCGGCGCGGTGGAAGAACTTGACGGACGTAGCGTCGCCGCCGTGCTCGCCGCAGACGCCCACCTTGAGCTTGGCGCGGGTGGAGCGGCCCTTCTCGATGCCGGTGCGCACGAGCATGCCCACGCCGTCCTGGTCCAGGCTCTGGAAGGGGTCGGCCTTGAAGATGCCGGCCTTCTTCTCGTCCACGTAGTCGGGGAGGAAGCGGCCCGCGTCGTCGCGGCTCATGCCCAGGGTCATCTGGGTCAGGTCGTTGGTGCCGAAGGAGAAGAACTCGGCGACCTCGGCCACCTTGTCGGCCAGGAGGGCGGCGCGCGGCACCTCGATCATGGTACCGACCATGTAGCTCACCTTGGCGCCGGAATCCTTGATGATCTTGTCGGCGACCTCGCGGGCCCTGGTCTCCAGGATCTTGAGCTCCTTGGCGTCGATGACGAGGGGGATCATGATCTCGGGGAGGACCTTCACGCCCTTCTTGGCCACGTCGCAGGCGGCCTTGATGATGGCGGTCACCTGCATGTCCAGGATCTCGGGGTAGGTGATGGTCAGGCGGCAGCCGCGGTGGCCGAGCATCGGGTTGGCCTCGTGCAACTGCTCCACGCGGTGCTTAACCGTCTCGAAGGGCAGGCCCACGGCCTTGGCCAGGGCCTTCTGGCCGGCGTCGTCGTGCGGGACGAACTCGTGCAGCGGCGGGTCGATCAGGCGCACGGTGACGGGGTAGCCGTCCATAGCCTTGAAGATGCCGCGGAAGTCCTCGGTCTGGAAAGGCAGGAGCTTGGCCAGGGCCTTCTTGCGCGCCTCGACGGTCTCGGCCACGATCATCTCGCGGATGGCCAGGATGCGCTCCTCGGAGTCGAAGAACATATGCTCGGTGCGGCAGAGTCCTATGCCCTCGGCGCCGAGCTTGCGGGCGTTCTCGGCGTCATAGGGGGTGTCGGCGTTGGTCCTGACCTTGAGGGTGCGGATCTTGTCGGCCCAGCCCATGAGCACGTTGTAGGCCTGCGGCGGCTCGGGCTTGATGAGCTTAAGCTCGCCCTTATACACGTTGCCGGTGGAGCCGTCCAGGGTCAGGTACTCGCCCTCTTTGACCGTGATGCCGTTGGCGACGAAGAGCTTCTTCTCGTAGTCGATGTTCAGCTTCTCGCAGCCGACGATGCAGCACTTGCCCCAGCCGCGGGCGACGACGGCCGCGTGGCTGGTCTTGCCGCCGGTGGCGGTCAGGATGCCCTGGGAGGCGTGCATGCCGCCGACGTCTTCGGGGCTGGTCTCCTTGCGCACGAGGATGACCTTCTCGCCCTTGGCGGCCATGTCCTCGGCCTTGGCGGCGCTGAAGGCGACCTTGCCGCAGGCGGCGCCGGGCACGGCGTCGATGCCCTGCACGATGAAGGCGTCCTTCATGGCCTTAGCCTGGGACTTGTCGATGGCGGGGTAGAAGATGCCCTCGATGTCGCTCGTCTTGATGCGGGAGATCGCCTGCTCCTTGGTGATGAGCTTCTCGTTCACCATGTCGACCGCGATCTTGAAGGCGGCGCCGGGGGAGCGCTTGCCGGTGCGGCACTGGAGCATATATAGCTTGCCTTCCTCGACGGTGAACTCGAGGTCCTGCATCTCTTTGTAGTGCTTCTCAAGGGTCTTGCGGACGGCCAGGAGCTGCTTATAGGCCTTGGGGTCCTTGGCCTCGAAGTCGGAGAGCTTGATGGGGGTGCGGATGCCGGCCACTACGTCCTCGCCCTGGGCGTTGATCAGGTAGTCGCCGTAGAAGACGTTCTCGCCGTTGTTGGGGTCGCGGGTGAAGCAGACGCCGGTTCCGGAGGTATCGCCCATGTTGCCGAAGACCATCTGCACGATGTTGACGGCGGTGCTGACCGCGCCCTGGATCTTCTCGACCTTGCGGTAGGTGACGGCCTTGTCGGCCATCCAGGAGCCGAACACGGCGCCGATGGAGCCCCAGAGCTGCTCCATGGGATCCTGGGGGAAGTCCTTCTTGATGTGCTTCTTGTAGATGGCCTTGAAGGTCTTGATGAGCTCGTTGAGCTCCTCTTCGTTCACGTCGGTGTCGGCGACCTTGGCATCGGCCTTGATCCCCAGGCGCTTGCGGGTGAGCCGCTCCTTGAGGGCGATGAAGGCCTCGTCGAATTCCTCGCGCTCGATGCCCATGGCGGTGGAGCCGTACATCATGA
>CALKWG010000407.1 GCA_938004315.1 uncultured Spirochaetaceae bacterium | reverse complement strand
TGGAGAATACCGGATTCGAACCGGTGACCTATTGATTGCGAACCAATCGCTCTACCAACTGAGCTAATTCCCCGTAACGGAGAGGACTATACACGAGGGGCCGGGGGAAAATCAAGCACCCCGATGGCCCGCTCGGGCCCGAGGCGATGAGTTTTATTCCGTCGGGGGCTTTGTGGGGCGTATCGGCGCGCTATCTTTGGCTCCGGGCGGGGTATGCATCGCCCGATAAAGGAGCTTCCATGCGTCGCCATAGCCTTTTTGTCGCCCTCGTCCTAAGCGCGGGCGCCCTTCTAACGCCGGCCCGGGCGCAGGAGAAACGTACCGTCTACCTCGTAAGCCCCGTAGCGGCCGGCGCCGGCTCCGAGGCGGGGGCCCTGATGGATCGCTATATGGGCCTCAGCCCCGAGGCGCTCAGGCTGTACCTACCCACCGACTACGTTAAGAAGCCCCTGAGCCTGGACCTGCGCACGCCGAGCTCGATCGCCTTCGAGGCGGGCGCGGCGCGCGTCCTGGAGCGGGGCGAGAAGTACGTCTTGAACGCCTATGAGGTAGCGCTGCGCGGCTTACCGCCCCTGCCTAAGCCCGACCGGGTCGTCACGGTACGGTTCAGCCTCTCCCAGCTAGTTAAGTCGGCCGACGCGACGAGCCCCGGCCTCTATGCGCTGAAGGAAGGTATCGGGCGCGGTAGTTTCGCCCGCGGCAGCGCCTGGCTCGAGTCCCTCAGCTATGACGGCAAGGGCAGTTTCAGCGCCCGGGTGGCCCTGCGCCGTCGCTAGTCGGCATTGGACGGCGCGTCGCTTTTTAGCTATCGTTAAGGCTAGGATAACGACGCTAAGGAGACGACGATGACGCACGAGATAGACTGCGGCTGGCGCGGCGACATGGCCTTCGCCGCGCGTATAGACGGGCATGAGATCATGCTGGACGCCGAGCCGGCCTTCGGCGGCAAGGATTCAGGCCCACGGCCTAAGGCCCTGACCCTGGTCTCCCTGGCCGGCTGCACCGGCATGGACGTGGTGTCCATCTTAAAGAAGATGCGCGAGCCGGTGAGCTGGTTCAACGTGAAGGTGCGCGGCGAGCTGACCGAGGAGCACCCCAAGAGCTACGCGTCTATCGTCGTAGTCTACCAGTTCAAGGCCGCCGACGGCCTGAACGACCAGAACGTGCGCAAGGCCATAGAGCTGTCGCAGGAGCGCTACTGCGGCGTGAACGCCCTCCT
>CALKWG010000406.1 GCA_938004315.1 uncultured Spirochaetaceae bacterium | reverse complement strand
TCGACTGCCCCGATTCGTCCAAGGGCAAGGTGACCATCGACGCGGTGGCCAAGGACGGCATCCAGCTGCAGGTCAAGGCGCGCGTGACCGTACGCGCCAACATCGAGCGCCTCGTGGGCGGCGCCACCGAGGAGACCATCATCGCCCGCGTCGGCGAGGGCATCGTAACGACCATCGGCTCCTCCGAGTCGTACAAGGCCGTGCTCGAGAATCCCGACCAGATATCCAAGCGCGTCCTGGGCAAGGGCCTGGACGCCGGCACCGCCTTCGAGATCCTGTCCATCGACATAGCCGACATCGACGTCGGCGCCAACGTAGGCGCCAAGCTGCAGGCCGACCAGGCCGAGGCCGACAAGCGCCGCTTCCAGGCCGAGGCGGAGAAGCGCCGCGCGGCCGCCCAGGCCCAGGAGCAGGAGATGATCGCCTTGGTCCAGGAGAACCGCGCCAAGGTCGTGCTGGCCGAGGCGGAGATCCCCCTGGCCATAGCCGACGCCTTCCGCAAGGGCCAGCTGGGCGTCATGGACTACTACAAGCTGACGAACATCCAGGCGGACACCCAGATGCGCAAGTCCATAGGCGACGAACCCAAGGCCGGAAAGTAAGGCCCGGCCGTGGAAGAGCTCTTCGAGCGGATCTTCGTCTTCGTACCGGTCGCGCTCATCCTCTTCATCCGCTTCTTCTACGAGAACGGCAAGCGGAAGCGGGAGGAGGCCAGGAGGGCAGGGAAAGGCCCCGCGTCGGCGGCGCCGAAAGCGGATGAAGCCGGACGGAAGGCTATGCCGGCCGGCAGGCAGGCGGAGCCGGACCCGCTCCGCGGCTTCCTCTCGTCGCTCTTCGGCGTGATCGAGGAGCCCGGCGAGCTCCGCCCTTCGAACGCGGCCGGCGCGGCGGCCGATCGCGCTCCCGTCCGGCAGAGCGCCGCCTCCGCGTCGCGCGAAACGAGCTACGGTAGGCGCCCCTTCCGCTACGAGGACGGCGCGTCGGCCGCTACGGCCGGGAGCACCGAACGGTCTTCCGATTCGAACGCGATAGAGGGCTTGGTCTCGACGCCCCTCGACCGCCAGAGCCCGGATTCGAAACGCCTGGAGGCTCAGCGGGAGCGCGGACGCGAAGGCCTTTCGCGCATCGCGGCTCTATCCGAGCTCAAGCGGGCGGTCGTCATGGCCGAGCTCTTAGGCGCGCCTAAGGCGCTCAGGGAAGACTAAGTAAAATAGGCGGCCGGCCGGGGAGTTCCCGGCCGGCCGGGGAGTTCCCGGCCGGCCGCCTCGTTTTACGCCGGGCCTCGCCCGCCTACATCGATTTCGCCTTCACCCGCTCGGTCGCCCACAGGGCGTAGCGCCTGACCTTGGCGTCGGGGTCGCGCTCCAGCTCGGCTAGGAGCTCCTTGCCCTCCGGGCTAGCCAGGCGCTCGAGCGCCTTCGTCACGGCGACGCGCACCTCCGGGTGCGGGTCGCGCGCGGCTAGGACGATGCCGCGGAAGGCGGCGACGCTGCCCACCAAGTCCAAGGCTTCGGCGGCCGCCATCCTCTTGGCCGGGTCGCGGTGCTTAAGCTCGCGGACGCGCGCCTCTACGTAGCCGGTGGACTCGAGCGCTGCGACCGCGTATGGCCGTAGCGAGGCCACGTCCTCGCGCAGGATATCGACTAGCGCCTCCTCGCCCTCGGGTCCCATGGCCCGCATAGCCTTGGAGAGGCGGCCCTTGAGCGCGCCGGTCGCGTCCTTGAAGCGCTCGATGATGCGTTCCAAGTCCTTCTTGGAACGTCTCGAGGCCAGGGCGGCGACGATGAAGCGCGCGCGCCCCTCGTCGTCGGCGTCCAGGGAGGCCAGCTCGTCGCAGAGCAATTCCAAGCTCGGCCCGTCTGCGGCCTTGGCTAGGCCCAGTATGACGCTATCCTTAACCTCGTCTTCCTCGTTGGGGTCGGCCAGCGCCAGCTTGAGCCCTTCTATGACCGCCGCGCCGCCTAGCTCGGCCAAGGCGGCGGCGCTCGCCACCCGCACGCGCCTGACCGGGTCGCGTAACAGATCCATGCCGCCCGCGGAGAGGGCCTTGGCCTCGTTCATGGCCGCGAGGGTCCGTGCGGCGGCTACGCGCACGTCGGGATCGGCGTCCTTGAGGGCCGCCTTGATGTCCGACGTAAAGCCCTTCTCGCCGGCCGCCGGTATGGCCGCGATGAGCGCGGCGCGGGACGGCGCGTCCACGCCCGCGAGTATGTAGCGGGCCTTGGCCTTGAAGGCTTCCGGATCCTCCCCGGCGATGATCGGGGCCAAGGACGCGATATCCTCCGGGTCGAGGGTGGGGAGCGCCTCGAGCGAGCGCTGCAGCGCCGCCTTGAGGCCGAGCTTGCCGGCCATGACCAGGGCGTCTATGCGGAGGGCTCGCGGCGTCGAGGCGCGCTCGGCTCTGAGGAAGGACAGGGCGAAGGGCACGACCAGGTCGCGCGGCTGCCGGAGGAGCGCGGCCCTGAGCTCGCCGCGCAGCGGGAAGTCGGGGTCCATGAAGAGCCCGGAGAGCGAGGCGAAGATGCAGCGCGCCTGGCCGCCGTCGGTAGCCCCGAGCAGGGCGGCCATGAGCTCCGGGTCCTTCCTCCGCGCGGCCAGCTCGCCGGCCAGCGCCTCGCAGGCCGCCTCGTCGCCACGGGCGCGCACGGCCTCGAGCGCGGCGCGGTAACTCCGTAGGCGCTCGGCGGGGTAGGGCGCCGCGCCCATGCGCGAGAAGGCCCGGGCGGCCAAGCCCGCGATGAGCCTGCGGTCGCCCGCCTCCGCCAGGACGCGGGCGGCCAGCTCGACGGGGCCGTCGGCGTCCGACCCTTCGGCGCCGGCCAAGAAGCCGCCGACCTGCAGCCGAGCGGCCGCGAGGGCCAGGCCCAGGCGACGCTCGAACTCGACGCGGTCGCCCGCGGGCGCGGTGGCTACGAGCTCGCGGAGCGAGCCCCGCCTTTCCAGGAGCTCGGCGGCGGCCAGCTTCTGCTCGTCGTCGCCCTCGGCCAGGTACTTGAAGGCCAGCTCCTCGTCGGCCGCGCTCGCCGGATCCAAGAGCTCAAGGACGTGCACCAGGCCCACGGCCGAGAGCCTGCCCGGGTCGGGTACGTAGAGGTCGGGGAAGTCGGCCATGATGCGGGCCTTGGCGGCCTTGCGTACCTCATAGGCCGGGTCGTCGGTGAAGAGGACGTAGAGCGAGGAATAGAATTCCAGGCGGTCGCCGGCGAAAGGCGCCTGCGCCGCCAGGCTCCGGACCAAGGGGTGCGGATCGGCCAGGCTGTCCTTGACCGCGGCGACCGAACGGGGGTCGCCGTCGTAGGCCAGGATGCGCAGGGCCAGGGCGCGCGCGGCCCATTCCTGGTCGCCCAGGAGCTCGCGCACCGCGTCCATGCGCCCGGCTAAGAGGGCGGCCGCGGCCTTGCCGTCGAAAGCCCGGCCGGGCGCGGAGAGCGCGACCTCGCGTAGGGGGAAGGCGTCGGCGCGCTCGTCCAGCCAGGCGAGCAGGGCCTCGCCTAATTTGGGGGCGCGGAGCGCCGCGACGAAGCAGTCGAAGAGGCCCCGGCCCGGCGCGTAGCGGAGGAGCCTGGCCATCGCCTTGGGCGATCCCCGCTTCAAGGCCCGAGCCGCCCAGAGCTCGGCGTAGCCTAGGGCCTCGGGGAGGCCCGCGACGGGGCCGGGGATCCCGCGGAAGCCGAGCTCAGCCCGCTTGAGCACGTAGCCTTCGTGCAGGGCCAAGCCGAGCGGGCCGAAGCGAGGCGCTCCCTCGGCCGCGCCGCCGTCCGGGGCATCCGGGGCTTCCTCGCCCGATAAGACGGCCGCGGCGGCGGCCTTGGCCGCCTTCCTGAAGCGCAGCTCGGCGGCGACGGCGAAGCCGAGGTTGACGAGCGCGATGAGCGCGGCGCCGGCCGCGACGACGATCCAGGCGCCGAGCCCGGCAAGGAATTCAGACATAGCGTATACCCCCTCGCGCCCGCCCTAGCGGCGGCCGCCTCGCCGGGCTTCCCCGACGGCCCTGTAAATCCTGATGGGCTCCGACTTACCCTTGACGCGCACGGCCTCGCGCTCCTCGAGCTCGAAGGCGTCGCCCAAGAGCTCCTTGGTCGCCTGCGTTATAATAACTTCGCCCGCCTTGGCGACGCCCTCGAGCCTGGCCGCCACGTTCACCGTGTCGCCTATGACCGAGTAGTTCATGCGCCTGGCCGAGCCCAGGTTCCCGGCCACCAGGTATCCGGTGTGCACGCCGATGCCGACGCGCAGGTGCTCCGCCTCGCCGCGGAAGAAGCGCCGCTTGGGGTCGGCTATGAGCGCCTGGATGTCCAGGGCGGAGGCCACCGCGTTCCGCGCGTCCTCCTCCTCGCTGGTCATGGGCACGCCCCAGGCGGCCATGATGCAGTCGCCTATGAACTTGTCGATGAAGCCGCGGTAGCGCAGGACCACCTCCACCGCCTCGGAGAAGTACTCGTTCAAGACCTCGACGATGTACTCCGGGCTCTTGCCCTCGGAGAACGAGGTGTAGCCGCGTATGTCGGCGAAGAAAACCGTGGCTCGCTTGCCCGCGCCCCCGAGCTTGACGCTGTCGGGCGCCTCCATGAGGTGGCCGACGACCTCGGCCGAGAGGTAGCGGCTGAACATGTCCTTGATGACGCGCCGCTCCTCGCTGACCACGCGCACGGACTCCTTGAGCTCGCGCTCGCGGCTCTGGTCGGCGAAGACCAGGGCCATGCCGTCCGGCCGGTCCGAGCGCCGCCCGCGGATGGGCGAGAGGTTGAGCGAGAAGTCGATGTCGCGCCCGGCGCCCTTGGCTATGCCCTCGATGCCCAGCAGGGTGGCGCCTTCCTTCAGGCAGCGCGCGGCCTCGGCAGCGAGCTCGGGAGCCAGGCGCGGGCCTAGGATCTCCTTCAGCGGCTTGCCCAGGTCGCCTTCGGAAAGGCCGAAGGCCTCGGCGGCCTCGTCGTTATAGAAGCGTAGCGATCCGTCGCGCTCCACGGTGAGGAGCAGGTTGGTCATGGATGAGAAGACGCTCTCCTGGTAGCGTTCCAGGGCCTCGATCTCGGCGGCGCGCTCCTTAAGCTCCTTGTAGAGCTTGGCGCTGCGGAGCATGCCCGCCGCCAGGGCGCAGAACGACGAGAGGAAGGCTAAGCGCTCGGCGCCGAAATGTCCCGCCCGCCTGGCGTTTAAGACGAGCACGCCCGCTTCGTAACGCGGCAGGCGAAGCGGGACGGCCATAGCCGAGGACATGGCTGGGTCGAGGAGGAAGCCGTCCAGGTGGCACTCCCTCCGATCGTTCAGCACGGCGGCCTCGCCGCATTCCTCCAGGAAGGAGACCGCGGGGGCGCGGCGGTCTAGGCTGCCGGGCGCCTTATAGGGGCCGCGTCGATACGAGAGGCGGAGCGAGCGGGCCTGGCCGCCTTCCTCCCCGCCCGAGTAGAGGTACAGGGCGGCGAGGTCCGAGCGGCTGATGTCGCAGGCTTGTTCGACGAGTATGGATTGGAGCTGCGCGAAGTCGTCGCCGCCGGCTAGGAGCGCGGCGGCCCGCGATAGTTCGGCGAAGGAGCCGCCGCGCTCAGCGGCCGCGGGCTCCTTGGGAACGGACTTTCTATGTAAGACGGCGGCGGGACGCATGCGCCCTCCTCGCGATGGCCGGGATGCGAATATGTCTTCTATATCGTAGCGCAGAGCGACGCGGCGCGCGAGGCGTATTTTCAGTTTTTCGACGTTTAGCTCAGCGTGCCTGGCTTCGGCTTGACAGCCGGGAGCCTCATCGTTAGATTACCTATGGTAATGAGCGACGAAACGAAACAAAGACTGATAGCCGCCACGATCGCGGCCATCGAAGAGAACAAGGGCCTACGCGGCGTTAGCCTGCGCGGCGTCGCCAAGGCCGCCGGCTGCTCCCACGTGAACGTCTACCACTACGCCGACGGCTTGTCGGGGCTTTTATGGCTGGCCTACGCCGAGGCCCTGAGGCGATTCACCCAAACCGCCTTAGCCGAGCTCCGCACGCGGGATCCGGGCTCGGATTTCGGCGAGGCCACGGCGGCCGGCATCATTCGCTTCGCGAGGCGGCATGAAGGCCTCTATCGCCTTATGTGGTTCGAGGATCTGCCTTCCCAGCCGCCCGAGAGCGTCTGGGCCGATATTACCCATGCCTCTAGCACCTATCGGGAGGAGGTCTCCCGCGCCCTCGACGCGGCCGAACCCGGGCCGGGGGACGGCGCCGGTCGGCGGCTCAGCCCCGTAGAGGCCGCCGACCTCTTTTTCGCCTACCTGCAGGGCGAGATCAGCCTGCTCTTAAACGGTCGGCTCGGCCCGGATCCCGACGCCGCCGAGCGGGAGGTTCTTTCCCGCTGCAAGATGTTCTGGACTATCCTGGCCGGCGCTCGCCTCCCCTAAAGATTAAAACATTAAAAAAAGGTCGGTAGGGGTACTTGACGCTTTCGTGTTACCGCTGGTAAATTACCTATGGTAATAACGAGCGAATGAGGCCCCGGGCCTAAAGCGATTCGCGGCGCACCATAGCCGTCGTTACCGAAAGGAATAGCCATGAAGAAGACCCTAGTCGTGTTCGCCGGAAAGCGGGGAACGACGAAGGCCGCGGCGGGCCGTTTGGCCGCCGCCCTGGGCGGCCAGGCCGCCTATGACCTGGCCGCGGGGCCCGTCCCCGGGCCGGAGGATTTCGAGGCCGTCGCGCTCGCCGGCGCCGCCTATATGGGGCGCTGGGACGAAAGGCTCGTCGCCTGGGCCACCGAGCATGCCGACGCGCTCGAGCGCGCTGAAGTCGCCCTGCTCGAGATCGGCATGAACGCGGAGGGCAACGCCGCGGCCGCCGCCCTGCCGGGATTGGCAGCCCGAGCGCGCGCCTACTGCAAGCCCGGCGGCGCCGTCCGCTGGGCCGAGCTGGGCTTCATGGAGCGGCTCATTATGCGCATGGTCTCGGGGAAGAAGGGCGACGCGTCCGGCTACGACGAGGCCAAGCTGGACGCCTTCGCCCTCGAGCTCAAGGAGGCCTGGGCATGAGCGGCCATGCTCTTATAAGCGGATCGCCCCGCGTCCTAGTCCGCGGCGCCCGCGTCTGCCCCCGGGCTCTGGCAGCCCTCATCGTCGGCCTGATCGCGCTCGCCGCGTCCTCCTGCAAGCTGCCGACGATCGATATCGGCTTCGTCGACTTCTCCCTGGTCGAGGCGGGGAGCTACGAAGGCTACTGGGACGGCGACATGGTCAAGGCGCGCGTCGCGGTCAGCGCCGACGACCGCCACGTGACTGATATCGAGATTCTTAAGCACGAATGCGGCCTGGGCTCGCCGGCGGAGGCCATCGTCGGCCGGGTCGTCGAGAGGCAGAGCCTGCAGGTCGATACGGTCTCCGGCGCTACCTACTCGAGCCGCGTCATACTCCGCGCGATCGAGAACGCGCTGACGGGTCGCTGACGGCCGCCGCGGACCCGCCCGGCGCTTGCGCGCCTGCTTCGGAAAGTTCGCGCGTTAGCCGAATCTTCCCTTGGCGAAGCCGCCGCTTAGGATTTACACTCCTCGCCGCGCCACGGATGGCCCGAGGCGCGGCGAGGTGCCCATGTCCCACGATAGTACCGAATTCCGCTCGGGCGAGGCCCGGCATTACGACCTACGGAGCCCGGCCCGCTGGGTGATCTCCCACGTGGCCCGCTATCCTTGGCTGCCGGTTTTAGCCCTGCTCTTCTCGATAGGCAATAACGTGGGCTACTCGGGCATACAGGTGCTCATAGGCCGCGGCTTCGACGTCCTGGCCGCGCCGGCCTGGGACCGGTCCGCCCTCCTGGGCGTCGCGCTGGCCATAGCCGGCGCCTCCTTCCTGCAGGGCGCGGCGGGCATAGGGCGCAACCTGTCCTTCGAGTTCCTGGCCCAGAGGCTGGAGCGCGACGCGCGCGCCGAGCTCTTCGAGTCCCTGCTCGGGAAGAGCATGGCCTTCCACGCCGGCCAGCGCCTGGGCGACCTCATGGCGCGCGCCACCAACGACGCGCACTTCCTGAACCTGATGTTCAGCCCCGGGCTCATGCTGATAGCCGACTCGGCGCTTACGACCGTGGTGCCCCTCGTCATGGTGGCGCTCATCGACCCGCGCCTCCTCCTCGTGCCCTGCCTCTTCATCGCGGCGCTCTTCGTCACCGTGCGCGCCTACAATAAGCGCCTGAACCCCCTGACCGACGAGCAGCGCGAGCGCTTCGGCGCCATGAACGCAGGGCTAGCCGACGCCCTGGAAGGCATAGAGACGGTCAAGGCCAACCTGGGCGAGGCCCGCGAGACGGCTCGCTTCGCCGCCGACGCCGGCCGGCTCCGCGAGCTCTACGTCAAGGTGGCCAAGACCGAGGGACGCTACTGGCCGCTCCTGGCCTTCGCCGTGGCTTGGGGACTGGGCTTCCTGCACGCGCTCTACCTGTGGCGCGCCGGGCAGATCAGCGTCGGCCAGGCCGTGGGTTATATGATGCTGTACAACGCCTTCAGGTTCACCACCTTCATTTCATTATTCTCTTTTAACTTATTCCAGATGGGGCTCTCGAGCGCCGGGCGCGTGCTCGAGACGATCAAGGCCAGGACGGAGCTCGACGAGAACCCGGCCGGCCGCGCCGCGCCTATCGTCGGGCGGGTGGAGTTCAAGGACGTGAGCTTCTCGTTCTCGGGCGCCCCGCCCGAGGCCGGCGCCGCGGCCGCCGGCGGCGATAACGCCGCCGACGCTGGTATTCCCGGCGAGTCCTGCCAGGACCGCCCGGCGGCCGTCCGCGGGCTGTCCTTCGCCGTGGAGCCCGGCCAGACCGTGGCCGTGGTGGGCCGCACCGGCTCGGGCAAGACCACCCTGGCTAGGCTCGTCACCCGCGTCTTCGACCCCTGCGAGGGTACGGTGACGGTGGACGGCGTCGAGCTACGCGACTGGAACCTGCAGAGCCTGCGCTCCCAGACCGCGGCCGTGGAGCAGGATATCTTCCTCTTCGGCCGTTCGATCCGCGACAACATCGCCTTCGGCAAACCCGGCGCTACGGAGGAGGACGTGGAGCGCGCCGCCCGCGAGGCCCAGGCGCACGACTTCATCATGGGCTTCGAGAAGGGCTACGACACGATCCTAGGCGACCGCGGGCTCACGCTCTCGGGCGGCCAGAAGCAGCGCATCGCCCTGGCCAGGGCCTTCATCGCCGACCCGCGCATCCTCATCCTGGACGACTCGACGAGCGCGGTGGACTCCAAGACCGAGGACGAGATCCAGAAGGCCATGAGGCGGGTCGGACGGGGCAGGACGACCTTCGTAATTACGCACCGCCTGTCCCAGATACGCTGGGCCGACCGCATCCTGCTCTTGGAGGGCGGCCGCCTGGCCGCCCAGGGAACGCACGAGGAGCTCCTCGCGCGCTCGGACGACTATCGACGGCTCTTCGCCAGGGGTTAAGCATGGGATTCGTTATGGACGGCCTCGAGTCCGAGGCCTACGACAGGCAGTACGGCGACCGCGAGCTCTTACGGCGCATCGGCGGCTACTTCAAGCCCTTCCGCGGCCGGCTGGCCCTGGTGGCCGCGGCCATTGCGGCCTCGGCCTTGAGCGAGTTCGCCGCCCAGGTGGTCATCTCCCGCTCCCTAGACGCGGCGGCCGCCGACTCCGGCGCGGCGCGGCTCATCCTCCTATCCGGCGCGATCATCGGCTTCGGCGTGGTGGAGTGGCTCTTTAACTTCGCCAGGCATTACCTGTCCGGCCGCGCCGTGGGCGAGGCCATCTGGCGGCTGCGCTCCGACGCCTTCGGGCGGGCCATGGAGCACGACCTGTCCTTCTACGACGAGAACCCCTCGGGCAAGGTGGTAAGCCGCGTGACCACCGACAGCGAGGATTTCGCCAATATCATAGGCCTCGTGGTCGACTTCGCGTCCCAGCTCATGCTGGTCGCCTTCTTCTTCGCGTATCTAACGCGCATAAGCGGCAGGCTCTCGTTGTTCCTCCTGGCCATGGCCCCGATAGCCGCGCTCATGGCCCTGGGCTTCAGGCGCCTAGCGCGCTTCGTGACGATGAACGCCAAGCGCGTGACCGCCGAGGTGAACGCGCGCATCCAGGAGAGCATCGCCGGCGTGTCCGTGGCCAAGGCCTTCCGCCGCGAGCGCTCGCTCTGGGACGGGTTCAAGGACGATAACGCCAAGGCCTATCGCTTCCACCTGCGCCGCGGCATCGTCATGCAGCTCATCTTCCCCGTGGTGGCGCTGGCCGCCGGCTTCGGCAACGGCTTCGTCGCCTTCGCCGGGGGCGAGGCGGTCAAGGACGGCGCGGTGAGCCTGGGGCAGTGGTTCCTCTTCATGCAGGCGGTGGGCTATTTCTGGTGGCCCATGCTCAACATAGCCAGCTTCTGGAGCCAGCTGCAGGACGGCCTGGCGGCCGCCGAGCGGGTTTTCAGCCTGATCGACCGCGAGCCTAAGGTTAAGCAAACCGGGGCCCAGGTGCTGCCCGGTGCCGTGACCTTGGCGCCCGCCGCGGGGTCCGGCCCCGCGGAGTCC
>CALKWG010000405.1 GCA_938004315.1 uncultured Spirochaetaceae bacterium | reverse complement strand
TGTCGGCCTTGAGGATCTGGACCTTCACGCGCTCGATCTCGCGCTCCTCGGCCTCGGCGGCGTCTTTCAAGAGGTAGTCCTGCCCGAAGGAGACGGTGGTCTTAGAGTTGTTCTCGGCGCCGAGGTTCTGTAGCTCCGCGCCCATGCGGGCGCGGCATTGGCCGCCGACCAGGTTGCCCTTGTCGCCCTGTAGGATCAGCTTGCCGTTGGTCTTGACGAGGCAGAGCAGGGCCGAGCTTTTGAGGACGATGTCGCCCACGGCCATCAGCTGGGCCTGCTCGGCGAACGAGGCCTCTATGGCCTTGCGGGCGCGGACCGTGCCCTTACGCGCGCCTTTGACGCCCTCGCCGATCTTGACCGAGCCGTCGGCGGAGACCAGGGCCGCCTCGACCGCGCCGGCCACGAAGGCGTCGCCGCCGGCGACCAGGGCGTAACCGGCGAGCACGCTGCCGGAGACCGCGACCGGGCCGGGGAAGCGCACGTTCCCGGTGGCGGGGCCTACGTCGCCGTTGATCTTCCAGGCGGGGTCGATGGAAAGGCGGTTCTTTTCAAATTTGAGCTCGCCCGAGCGGGCGGCCACGAGGCGCTTGTTACCCTCGGCGGTCGTCTCGGCGCGCAGGCTATCGTCCCACTCGGGCGGGTCGGTAGCCTGGGGATCCTTGGGCGGCTTGATGGGCTTACCGAGGACGTCGGTACCCTCCTGGCCCTCGCGGCCTATGGCCAGGAGCTCGAGTATGGGCTGGCCCTCGGCCACTATGGTGGCGCGGTCTTGGTTCTTAAAGTCGGCGCTGCCGTCGGATCGCACCGTGACCGCGGCGCCGCTGGCGAGCCTCGTTATCCAGTTTATGCGCCAGCCGCCCGACGGTATAGGCTCTTTTCCGGAGGCCACGAGCCTGTCGGCTACCGGCGTTCCGGCGCGCGCCTCGGCGAGCGCCGCGGAGAGGGCCTTCATGTCGACGCCGTAGCTGACGCCGGCGGCCTTCAGGGCCTCTTGGACGGCCTCGAGCCCGAGGTCGCGGCCCAGGCCGTACTCTTTCTCGAGCGATAGATACGCGCCCATGCCGTCGTCCGAGACGCGAACCTCGATGCGCGCGTCGCGGTACGGGAGGACGCGTACGCGGAACGCCCCGTCCTTCTCCTCGACGAGGGCGACGCCGTCCTCCTCGCTCTCGATGCTCTCCTTATGGACCGCTACGTTCTCGAAGCACTCGAGCTTGGGGTCGCTGCCCGGGGCCGCCGGGAGCGCGTCGCCGCGCACGTCGACGCCGGCCTGGCCGAAAGACGGCGGCGAGAAACGGGCTAGCTCCTGGCCTTTCTTCACGAGGGCCAGCTTGTTGGCAGCCGCCAGCGGGAACTCGTCCAGGCTACGCGCCAGGCGGGACAGCGCCGGATCGGCGGCGATGCGATCGATATAGGCCTTGGCCTGCTCGTCGGGCAGGAAGGCGGGGGTGAAACTCAGGCTGCGGTCCTTGCCGCGCACGGGCTCCTTACCTTCGCAAATCAGGTAGTCGAGGAGCTCGAGCTCCGGGCCCTTGTAGAAGGCCAACACGTCGGCCTTGAGCTTCTCGGCCTTTATGCCCTTGAGCTTCGCGGCGGCGATGGCGGGGCCGAGCTCGGCCAGCGAGAGCGCCTTACCGTTGCCGCGCCCCTTGACCAGGCTCAGGGTCGCCTTGAGCCCGTCGGGGCTGATATCGACGCGGATCTCGGCGTCGCGGTCGCATGAGAGGCTGAAGCCCTTCAGGGCCTGGCCGGAGCGCGCCGCGCGTTGCAGCGCCGCCGAGAGCCCGTCGGCGTCGACCATGCACTCGAGCTCGGCGCCGATCTCGGCGGCCTTGGCCATGATGTCCTGGGGGGAGGGAGGCGGGAGGCGGCGGTCGCCAGGCGTGAAATCCAGGAGCAGGGTCGCCCCGTCGTCGCTCTTCCTAAGCTCCCAGGCGTGGGCGGCGAAGGGGATGAGGTCAGCCCAGCGGGTCCCGGCGCGCACCCAACCGGCGGCCTTGGCCGTGATCTCGCCCTTGCCGCGCTCCAAGCCCTCGCCCAGATAGAACGCCGGGTCGTCCTCGGCCGGCGCCGGAAGGGGCTTGCCGTAGACGTCCTTGCCCGGGCGCCCAGGCTGCGGGGCGATGAGCCGGGCGACGAGCGCGCCGGCGGGCGCCCAGAAGGCCTTAACGACCTGGCGGTCGACCTGCACCGGCTCCTTCCGCTCGACCTTCTCGACCTCGACGACTTTTTCTTCCTTGCCCGGCAGGAAGGGCAGGAGCCCCGGTTTCTTGACGACGCGCTCGCGGCTGATCCGCTCGACGCGGATCTTATAGAGGGACGGAGGCGGCGCCTCGGCCAGGCAGGCGTCCTTGAAGGGAAGCATCTCGGCCGGCGTCTCGAGCTCGGCCCAGTCGGCCTCCTCGGGCCTACCGCGCGCGGGGGCTTGGCCGGCCGCCACCGTCACGCGCACGGGCTCCTTGGCGGGGATGAATTTTTGCAGGGCCTGGGAGACGGTCTTGGCGTTGACGCCCGAGAGCCGCGCGTCGGCGAGTATCTTGCCGACGCTTTCGACGTTCCAGTCGGCGCCGCCCTGAACGTCGGGCTTAAATTCAAGCGTAGCCTCGAGGCCGAGCGCGTCCACCTCGAGGCGCAGATCTCCCTTGACCGTGAGCGACGCCACCTGGGCCTCCCCTACTGCGGGCCGCTAGGGCTTGAAGCCCTGGGCCAAGGCCTTGGCCAGCTTCGCCTTGAAGAACTGGTTCTCCCGGCGGAGTTGGCCTATCTCGAACTGCTGCATCTTAACCGTCTCGATCAGGTCCCCCGTCGTCATGGCGCCGCTCTGCAGGAGCTCCTCCACGTAGCCGAGTTTCGACTCGAAATCCAGCTCCGCCTCCGAGGAGGCCGCCCCGTAACTGTCGTCTAGGTACTCGGGGTCCAGGAAGTCGTCGTCATCGCCCTCGGTAGAGACCAGCTTGTCGGCCAGGCGGTAGATGGCCTGCGACAGGATAGCTTGGGGCTTGTAGCGCACGATGGGTATGCGGCTGGACAACGCCACCGACTGAAGCTCGTCGCGATACAGCACGCCCAGATGCTCCAGGTCCAGGCCCAGGTATTCCTTGCATGATCGCCGTATCTTGTGCGCCTTGTCGGCGTCCTTGGGGTCCTCGAGCAGGTTCATGACTAGGCGCGGTTGGAAGCGCGCCATACGCTGATCGAAGGCGGCCTTGCTACCGGGGTCTACGGCCGCCACGCGCGCCAGGATCTCAGGCACGTAGGCGCGCTGCAGGGAGCCGCCGTCCTTCTTCAGGCTTTCAAGTACCGCGCGCGCCTTGCTGCGCGGCTTAAAGCTGTCCCACATCAGGCGGAATACGGCGTTCTTCAGGAACAGGTAGGCGTTGAGCGTCGCGGTCAGCGCCGGGGCTGTGACGACGATGCCGCGTCCGGCTAAGAGGAAGAAATCCAGGATATTGGCGCCCGAGCCGGCGCCTAGGTCCATGACCAGGTAATCGGCCTCGAGCGACAAGAGGCGGCGCGCGAGCATGGCCTTCTGCTTGGCGTTCAGGTTGGCCAGGCCGGGTATCTCGGCGTCGCCGGCGACGAAGCGCAGGCCCCGGATGTCGGTCGGGTGCACGAGCGACTCGAAATCGGCCCTGGCCCCCGAGAGGAAGGTGCCGATGCCGTCCTTGGGGGATGAGACGCCCAGGCTCAGGTGCAGGTTGGACGCGCCCAGGTCCAAGTCGGCCAAGACCACGTCCTTGCCCGCCTGCGCCAGGGCTATGGATAGGTTGGCCGCCACGAGCGACTTGCCTACCCCGCCCTTGCCGCTCGCGATGGGTATGACGCGCATCAGCTGGGCTCCACGGTCTCGATCGAGCCGGCGTGCGGCGCGGGCTCGTCGACGAGGGGGGTCGAAGGTTCGGCCGGTTCGGTCGGCTCGCGATACAGGAAGAGCATATAGAGCGCGCTACCCAGATCCCAGGCGACGACGGCGGCCAAGGAACTGAACAGCTGGGGGCTCAAACCCTGCGGCGTGCCGGCGCGCGCCAGGAGCTGAGGGGCGGCGACCGCGGCCGCGAAGAGGCCGACCGCGCGCGCGACGATGAAGAGCGGCTTGAAGCCGCGATAACGCGCGCCGTCCAGGCCGAGGAAGAACAGCATGGCCGCCGTCAGGAGCTGCGGCGAGAGGATGAAACGCAGCTCCTGGGCGCCGAGCGCGTCGCCGGCCATGGCCGAGGCGGCGCCGAATAGGATGAAATAGCGGGCCAGCTCGGCGGCGGCCAGGGCGAATAAAACCGGAGGCTGCTTCATAAGGTAGTTCGAGTGTACTCGCTCGCTTCCGGCGGCGTCAAGGAATCGGGCTTTTACGCGCCGCGCGGCGCGCCGCGGCTGGAAAGCTCCGGAGGGAAGGACGCGCCGATCCGCCGGGCTCGGTAACCCCCTCGCGGCCTCGCGAGTTGACATCTATGGTAGCGAAGGAGGATATTACGTTCATGAACGCCAATAGAAACGCACGCGACAAGCTCGCGTGGAGCGCGACGGCGGTCGTCGCGGTACTATGCTCCGCCCTGAGCGTCGCGGCGCCGTCGGCCTACGCGCAAGGCGCCGGAGCGGCCCAAGCCGACGTCCAACGGTACTTCAACCTCTTCCAAGGCGCCTTCAACTACATACTGCAGAATTACGTCGACGAGGTCGACCCCAAGACGCTTTACGAAGGCGCCATGCAGGGCCTCTTCGACTCCTTAGAGGATCCCTACTCGAGCTTCCTCACCGAAGCCATGGTCAGCGACCTGAACGACACGACGACGGGTCAGTTCGGCGGGATAGGCCTCTATATCAACAAGCCGGTCGCCGAGCAGGGCAAGCCCGGCTACGTAGAGATCGTGTCCCCCATCGAGGATACCCCCGGTTGGCGGGCCGGCATCCAGCCGGGCGACCAGATCACGCACATCGACGGCGAGCCGACCGAGCCGCTGGTCATGGACGAGGTGCTTAAGCGCCTGCGCGGCGCCCCGGGCACGACGGTGACCATCACCATACTGCGCGGGACGAGCGTCGTCTTCGACGAGACCATTACCCGCGCCATGATCGAGGTCCCCAGCATCAAGAAGGCCATGCTGCCCGACGGGGCCGGCTACCTGCGCATCGTGGAATTCACCCCGCAGACCGCCGGCCGCGTACGCGAGGCCATAGACTTCTTCAAGGGCAAGAACTATAACGGCCTGGTCATCGACCTGCGGAATAACCCCGGCGGGCTCCTGCAGTCGGCCATACAGGTCGCCGACCTCTTCGTCGCCGAGGGGATCATCGTCTCGACCAAATCCAGGCTGCGCTCCGAGAACGCCGTCTACCGAGCCACGAAGGCCGTGGCGGTGCCGGCCGAGCTGCCCATCGTCGTCCTCATCAACAAAGGTTCGGCCAGCGCCTCCGAGATCCTGGCCGGCGCCTTGAAGGATAACCGCCGCGCCTACCTCGTCGGCGAGACGAGCTACGGCAAAGGCTCGGTCCAGCAGGTGCTCAGCCTCGGCGAGACCGGCTTCAAGCTGACTATGAGCCGCTACTACACCCCGAGCGACGCCAACATCGACAAGGTAGGCGTGGCCCCCGACCTAGAAGTGAAGGAGCCGGAGCTCAGCGCAGAGGAGGAGGCGTCACTGAACGAGCTCATGTCGCGCGACGTCTTCGCAAAATTCGCCGGCGACAATCCGAACGCGACCCCCGAGCAGGTCGGGCAGTTCGTGAAGGGCCTGAGGGCCGCCGGCTCCCCGCTTTCGGAGAGGCTCCTGCGGCGGCTCGTGCGCAACCAGCTCAACCGCACCAGGATAGCCCCGGAGTTCGACCTGGACTACGACCTGCAGCTCAAAGCCGCCTTGGAGGTGCTGGCCGGCGGCCAGTTCAAGAGCCTCATGGCCAACAGCCTGAGCGTCCTGGACCTGCAAGCCCGGAGCGCCGTCCGGACCGGCTCGGACTAAGGCGGCGGTGAGGCAATTCGCCCTGCCGCCGGGCTGGGATCCGGCGAGCGGCTCCCTAGCGCTCCGCGGCAAGGAGGCCAAGCGCATGGTCACGGTGCTGCGCCTGGGGCCGGGAGATAGCTTCCCGGCCTTGGCCGCGGACGGCAAGCGCTACGAGGCGACGGTAACGGCGGCGGCCCCGGGGCTCGTGGAGCTGCGCCTACGCCCCGACGGCGATAGCCCGGCCGGCGGCTCGACCGGCCCCCTCTCGGACGTCCGCGGCGGCGCCAAGCGGGCAACGGCCGCCCCTGACTCGGCCGCGCCGGCCCTCGCCTGGGCGGCCCCCCTGCCGCGCATCGTCCTGGCCGTCGGCATACTGAAAGGATCGAAGCTGGACGAGGTGGCGCGCGCGGCCGCCGAGGCCGGCGTCGCCTTCATCGTGCCCCTGGCCAGCGAGCGCGCCGTGCCGCGCGGCGAGTTCGCCGGGCGGCTCTCGCGTCTACGGCGGATCGTCGCCGAGGCCTTAGGGCAATCCGGATCGCCGGTCCCCACGGCCGTGTCCGAGCCGCTGTCCGTAGCCGAATTCATCGACCGCTACCCGGCCTCGGGGCGGCTCGGCCTGGCCTTCCACGAAGCGCCCCTTGCGGAAGCATCGCTCCACCGCTATTGTAGCCGGGCGCCCGGCGAAATCGCGGCCTGCGTCGGTCCGGAAGGCGGCTTCAGCCCGGCCGAGCTCGCCGCCTTCGCCGACGGCGGCTACGGCCTGGCCTGGCTCGGCCCCTCGGTGCTCCGCGCGGAGACCGCGGCCGTCTTCGCCTTGGCGTCGATACGCGCACTCTGCCTGGAGCGTCATGAATGGACAGCGACAAAGTACGGCGCATAAGCGTCCTCAAGGTCCCGGTCGATATCATCCAGCCCGAGGACGTGGCGGAGGTGATAGAGGAGCTCTACGCCGACGGCAAGAACCATCAGATCGTACTCCTCTCCGCCGCTGATCTCCTTAAGGCCCGGCGCTCGGGCGAGTATAGGACCCTCGTGAGCGGGGCCTCGCTCGTCGTCCCGATCTCCAAGTCCATCGTCAAGGCCGCCCGCTTCACCCGCCGGCCCGAGCCCGTACGATACGAACCGTTCGACTTCATCATACGCGTCCTCTCGGCCTTGGAGCGGCGCGGCAAGACCGTCTACCTCTTCGGCTCCTCGCCGTCCAGCCTGATCAAGGCCGAGAAGAACATCAAGGCGACCTTCAAGGGCCTCGGGGTCATAGGCCGGCACTCGGCCCATATCCCGCGCGGCTTCATGCCCAAGATCGTCGAGGCCATTCGGAAATCCACCCCTACCCTGCTCCTCGTCGGCCGCGGCGTCCCCGGCGGCGAGAAATGGATACCGCGTAACTTGAAGAACTTCGGCTCCGGCCTCTACCTCTGGTGCTCGGACGTGTTGGACGTCTTCGCCGAGCGCCGATCGCGGCCGCCGGCGGGACTCTTTCAGTCCGGCATGGAATGGCTCCATTACCTGCCGCGGCATCCGGCTCGCGCCTTCAGGGTATTCAGCTGGCTGCGCATGAAGCTCATCTCGCTCTGGTACCGCCTGCGGCGGAAATAATCTGCTCGCCGCCGAACCGACGAACGCAGGCGGACGACTCGGCGCCGCCCGCGCGACGCACTTCATTACCTGCGCTTTTTTAACTATACTCATACGTGGTTCTAGAGTTCATTTACGGGGGCGCCGCCCCCCGATACTACGCTGGGAGGTAGCCCCCCGATGAAGACCAAGACCCTCATAGCCCTGGGCCTGGCGGCGTTCGCCCTGGCCTCATGCGTCTCTTCGCCCTCGCCTTCGGAAGGCCGGGCCGCCTCGGCCGAGCGGCCTACGGCGCCCGTCCGCAAGGAGCGGGTAGAGGAATATCAGGTACCCGTCGTCGTCAAAGAGACGAGGAGCTTCGCCGACGGCCTCGTAGACCGCGTAACGAGCTACTCCTATTCGGCCGATTTCGCCTCGCTTTTGTCAGTCACGGTAGCCAGGCCCACGGTCGCGACCCCCGTCGAGCGCGTCGAGTACGCCCTGGACCAGGCCGGCCGCCCCGCGCGGAAGACCGTATTCGGCTCCGACGGCGCCGTCGCCTCGAGTTCCGCCTACGAATACGACGCCGCAGGCCTCCTCGTACGCGAGGTCAACCGGGACGCCAAGAACCAGGTCGTCTCGCAATCCGAATGGGCCTACCAGAACGGCGTGAAGGCCGCTTGGCGCGTCCTGGATCCGAGCGGCGTCACCCTGGCCCGCACCGAGTACCGCTATGAAGGCGGCCTCCTCGTCGAGGCGCGCCTCCACGGCGCCGGCGGCGCCTTGAGCGGCAGCATACGCTACGAGTACGCCGATTTCGGCGAGGCGAAGGGCCTCCTCGTCGCCGAGCGCTTTTTCAACGCCTCGGGCGCCCAGGACGGCTCGGTGGCCTACGAGCGCGGCCCCGGCGGCCCGCTCATGAAGGAGACCCGGATCCGCGCCGACGGCCGCCGCGAGCGGGTCGTCGACTACGAATACGGCCCGCGCGGCGAGCTCGTAAAGGCCGTCTTCCGCGACGGCGCGGGCGCGGCCCGCGAGAGCGTCGCCTACGAGAACGCCTGGAGGACCATGACCCGCGTCGTGGTCTATTTCGAATAAGCCCGCGTCGCCGACGCCGAACGAGCACGAGGAAGGATACATGCGCAAAGCGATCATTACGGCGGTAGCCCTGGCGGCTCTGCCCTTGGCCCTGGCGGCCAACGAGCGGGTTCGGGTCTACGCCTTCATCTTAGGCCAGGCCGATACCATAGCCCAGAAGCACGCGGCGGCGTCCGCCCTGGCCGAGCTCGGCGACGAGTCCGCGGCGCCGCGTTTAGCCGACCTCCTGGACGAGCTCGTCGCCGCCCGTAGTACGATACGCCGCGGCTCCGAGACGGAGGACTACGAACGCTTGACCCGCGTCGTCGTGAAGGCCCTCGGGGACTGGCGGTACACGAACGCGGCCCCGTCGATCTACCGCGTCGTGGAGGACTCCGCCGACCCCTTAAGCCGGGCGGAGGCCCTGATCGCCCTGGGCTCTATGCGGGCGACCGAGTACGCGGGGCGCATCGCCCTGCTCCTCCGTAACCTGACCATGACGCCCCCGGCCGACCGCGACGGTGCCGAGAAGGTGGCTTACGGAGCGGTCCTGGCCCTGGAGCGCATGCGCTCGCCGGTCGGCTTCTCGCCGCTGTTCTCAGCGAGCGAAGGCTGGTACTCGCGCCGCGTGAAGGAACAGGCCGAGCGCTCGCTCGAGGTCGTGCTGCCCGACCCCAGCGCCGAGATCAAGGCGATGATGGCCGTCGACCTCTCGCCGCGCATCGTAAAATCCCTGGCCCTGGCCATGCGCAGCCAGGCGCCCGTCGAGTCCAAGCGCGAGATCGCCTCGCTGGCGCTGGCCCGCGGCATCGCCATGTCGCCCGGCCGCGACCGCCCCGAGCAGGTCAGCCTGGCTACCCTGCGCGTCGAGGCCATGAACGCGCTCGTAAGCCTCGCCGACAAGGCGGACGCCAACGCCGCCCTGCTGGCCGAGGCGTACCGCATAGGCCCGACCGACGAGCGCCTGGTAGCCCTGCGCGCCCTGGGCGTGAACGGCGGCGCCGCCGCGGCCGAGGCCCTGAGCTCCATCATCATCAGCCTGAACAACGACCTGGGCGCGGGCCTGGTAAACCAGACCCAGAATTCGCTCATGCTGGCGGCGCTGCAGAACGCCGCGGTCAACAAGCAGAAGAGCTTGGCCGCCGCGCTCATCCTGGTGCAGAACAACCCCAAGCTTTCGAGCTCCATCACGCGGCAGGCCGGACAGAGCCTCCGCGCGATAGAATAAGGAACGACGATGAACGCATTCGAGGAACGCCGTAAGCGCTTAGCGGCCAGCCTGGGGCCCCGCGGCGTCGCCCTGGCCCTGTTCGAGGATACGGAGGGCCGACGCGACCCTTCGATCCGCTACCTTACCGGCCACCCGATGGACGCCCTCCTGTTCATCGCCGCCGACGGCCGCTCCGTCCTGGTTCCCTGGGACGTGAACATGGCCGCCGCCATGGCCAGCGTCCAGCGGACGATAGCCTATACCGACTTCGCCCGTAGCCCGTACAAGGCCGTGGCCGGCGTCCTGGCCGAGCTCGGCGTCCCCGCCGGCGCCGTCGTCGACCTGCCCTCGGTAACGCCCTACCCCATGTACATACGCTACGTGGAGGAGAACCCCGACTACGACTTCCTCTGCTCCGAGGAGGGCGCCCAGGACCATGCCGTCGGCATGCGCGCCGTGAAGGACGCCGCCGAGATCGCGATCTACCGCGAGGTCTCGGCGATCACCGACCGCGTAATGGACCGCATCGAGGCGGGCGTCAAGCGGGGCGAGCTCAAGACCGAGCTGGACGTCGGGCTCTTCATCGAGCGGGCCCTGCGCGAGGAGGGCTGCGAGCGGACCGGCTTCGACACCATCGCCGCCGGCCCGAGCCGCAGCTTCGGCAAGATCGGAAGAGCACACGTCTGAACTCCAGTCACCGAATACGAT
>CALKWG010000404.1 GCA_938004315.1 uncultured Spirochaetaceae bacterium | reverse complement strand
CGACTCCCCTAGGGGCTCATTCACTCCCGGGAGTCGAACGTTGCGGTCCGAGACTCGCAGGACCGCAGGAGTGCGGGGGCCTGCCCCCGCCCGGAACGGTAACGCCGAGCGTTAGCGAGGATAAGCGGCCATGGAAGGCCGCGACAGTGAGCGCCCCGGCCTGGAGGGAGCGATCAGGACGATCGCGAGCGGAAGGGCGACTCCCCTAGGGGCTCATTCACTCCCGGGAGTCGAACGTTGCGGTCCGAGACTCGCAGGACCGCACGCAGGGGTGCGGGGGCCTGCCCCCGCCCGAAACGGTTGCGCCGAGCCTGCTTGCCTCGGATGGCGGCTTCCGGATACCGTGCCTCTTATGGGTAGCGGACGCCTCAAGCGAATAAGCGCATTCCTGGCCTTCCCCCTCTTCGTCGCCGCCGTCGCGACCGTCGCCCTCGTTTGGCGCGAGCCCTTGACCGAGCTATTGCGATCGCCAGAAACCCTACGCGCCCGTCTCGCGGGCGCGGGCATCTGGGCTCCGCTGGCATTCATGGGCCTGCAGTTCATACAGGTCGTCATCTTCGTCATCCCCGGCGAGGTCGTGCAGATAGCCGGGGGCTTCGCCTTCGGGCTCTGGGGCGGATCGCTGTATTCATCCTTGGGCATATTGGCGGGTTCGGTATGTAACTTCGCCGTGGGGAGGGCGCTCGGCCGCCCCTTCGCCTTGGCGGTTATGGGGGCGGAGCGCTTCGAACGGGTCGAGCGCCTGACCTTGAGCGGCAAGGCGGCGGCCGGCTTCTTCCTTCTCTTCGCCATCCCCGGCATACCCAAGGACGCCCTCAGCTACGTCGCCGGCGCCTCGCGCCTGAGCCTGCCCGGTTTCATCCTCATATCGGGGCTCGGGCGCCTGCCCGGCATCGTCGGAAGCTCGCTCCTGGGCTCGGCCGTCTATGAGCGCGACTACGGCTTCGCGATCTCGCTCCTCGCGGCGGCTAGCGTCCTACTCTTCTTGGGCCTCTTCTTTAGGGAGCGGCTACACGCGCTGCTTGAGCGCCTGGTTACGCTGATCCACCGGCGATGAAGCGGTGAAACCAGCGGAGCTCGGCGCCGTCTACGATTTTGTTCCGCTTGGCCTTGCCGAGCCCCGGTAGCTTGAAGTCCTCTCGATCGACGACCCAGCACAGCTCCCAGCCCTTGAAGCGCTTAGCGAAGGGGCCGAGCGAGTCGTAGAGCGCCGAAGCCTCCTCGGGGCTCCCGAGCCGTTTACCGTAAGGCGGATCGGTTATGACGTAGCCCCGCTCGGACGGCGGCGAAGCGTCCTCGGCGCGGGCTTTGAAGAAACGGACGCGGTCGGCCAGCCCCGCGAGCCTAGCGTTGGCGACGGCGGCACGGACCGCGGCCTCGTCGGCGTCGGAGCCGCCTATCATCACGTCCCGAGCAGGCGACGCGCGCCCGCGCGCCCGTTCCTTCTCCTCCTTGACGAGCGCGGACGAACCCGAGGGCATGCCCTCCCAATCGAAGCTTCGGCTCAGGCCGGGCGCGAAATCTAAGGCGTAGAGCGCGGCTTCGATCGCTATCGTCCCGCCGCCGCAAAAGGGGTCGTAGAGCGGATAGGATCGCTTCCATCCGGATAGGAAGAGAAGGCCGGCGGCGATGGTTTCCTTAAGGGGCGCTTCGGTCGCGTTGCGCCGATAGCCGCGCTTAGAGAGCGGCGAGCCGCAGAGGTCGAGCTCCACCTCGGCGCGGTCATCCTCGATACGGATGCGGACCTTTCGCTCCCCGGCGGTCTCGGGCATCGAGCTTTGGCGGTAGTGCGAGCAGAGCCGTTCGTAGGCGGCTTTCTGGCTAATCGACTGTATGGCGTTTTGAGCCGCCAACTTTGAACGGAGCGAACGGGCCTTCTCGACGACGAGTCGGTCGTCTTTGCCTACCCAGCGCTCCCAGGGGATGGCTCGCACCCCCTCGAAAAGCCGATCGAAGTCGCCGGCGACGAAGCTCCCGGCTACGATGAAGAGCCGATCGGCGATCCTGGAGTTGACGAGGATCCTGGCGATAAGGCCGTCGTCGCCTGAGAACCAGACGCGGCCGGCTCCGCGCTTCGTCACGACCGCTCCGAGGCGACCGAGCTCTCCGTCTAAAATTCGTTCGAGGCCGACGGCGCATGAGGCGCATAGCTCGATGGTTCCGTTCATGGCGGAGAGTATAGCCTCCCCGGTCCCCTTACGATAAGGCGTGCCGCTGACGATCCATGCCATCCCTGCGCGTTTAAGCGAAAAACGACGATAAAAAAATTCCGCCCCGCTTGACACGCCGACCCTGAATCGCTACACTGCCACTCGCTTCGGGGGTGTAGCTCAGTTGGTAGAGCGCTTGAATGGCATTC
>CALKWG010000403.1 GCA_938004315.1 uncultured Spirochaetaceae bacterium | reverse complement strand
TGCCCTCGGCGCGCCGGCGCGCGTAGTCCTGCGGGCTCAAGCCCCGGCTGTCGCGGGCCGAGCCTTTGCAGGGCCCGCGGGGACCTATATGGGAGCATGGGCGGCCCTCGGCCATGAAGCGTTTCCATGCCCGGTACTCGTCCTTTGAAACCGCGCACTCGTCGGCGAAGAATTGGTCCCGGTCGCGCATGAACGGCCCGAGGTCGGACGGCCGCAGGCCGAAGGTGCAACCGATGGGTTCGTAGATCGCGTTGAGCTGTATGCCCGCCTCTATGAGCGCCTTCGCGGCGGCGGCGAGTTCCTTGTCGGTCATGGCTCCTCCGTGGGGCTATTTTAAACGCTTTCCGCCCTTCGCGCAAAGGAAAGAAAGCGGCTCCGCCTACGAAAAGAACTCTTGGCCGTCGTAGGCCGGAGCCGCATCCAAGCCGGGAGCGAGCCGGCGGCAGATCTCCGTAAGCTCGGCGTGGCTATGGTCGTGGCAGAGATGGGTGATGGCGGTCTTAAGCGGCCTAAGCTCGGCGGCCAGGCCGAGGGCCTCCGGGATCGACAGGTGCGTCGGGTGGGGGCGCATCCGTAAGGCGTCTACGACGAGGAGCCGTAGGCCCTGGAGGATCGCCTTAGAGCTTTCAGGCAGGGCCGAGCAGTCCGAGAGGTAGGCGACGTCGCCGACGCGGTAGCCGTAAACGAGGCGTTCGCCGTGCCTAAGCGGCACGGGCCTGATCGTCAGGCCGCCGACCGTGAAGCTTCCCTCGCCGATAGCCCGTAGGTCGAGCCTGGGCTTGCCGCCGCCGGCCTGGCTCTCCGTAAAGGCGTAGCCGAAGCGCTCCTTAAGCTCGGCGCAGTCGTCCGCCGAAGCGTAGATCGCCAGAGGCGCCTTCCTGCAGAGCGGGCGTACGTCGTCCAGGCCGTGCACGTGGTCGGCGTGCGCGTGGGTGATGAGGGCCGCGTCCAGGCCGTCGATGCCGGCCCGCAAAGCTTGTAGCCTGAACTCGGGGCCGGCGTCGATGAGGATGCGCTCCCCGCCGTCGCCTTCAAGATAGGCGGAGGCGCGGTAGCGGCGGTCGCGCGGATCGTCCGAGCGGCAGACGCGGCACGCGCAGCCGAGTACGGGTACGCCGTGGCTGGTGCCGCTACCGAGTATGACGACGCGCATGACGGCGGCTAGAACGGCGCCGGCAGGAAGGGCGGCCTAAAGCGGGCTGAACTGGGCATGCGTATGAGCTTGGTGAACTCGTACGACGGCGAGTTCACGATGCGCGCCAGGCTCGTCTCGGCGGCGCTCTCGAACACCGCCACGCGGAAGCTCCCGTCGGCGTCGAAGTAGGGGAAGAGGGCGGCTATGTGGAAGTAGCGCCTGAGTCTGGGCGGGCTCTGCATGCGCGCGTTCAGGGCCGCCAGGTACCAGCGCCCCGGCTCGCGTATGGCCAGGACGTAGAGCATGGCAGTCAGGCCCCGGAGGTCGTAGCCGGCGTCCTCGAAATTGACCGGATAGGGCAGATAGTTCGACCCGGCGTCCGCCGCGCGCGCCCGCGTGCCGGCGGCGGCGCTCGGCCCGACGATGAGCGTGAAGGGCGACTCGTCGACGTCGTGAGCCAGGGGCGACGCGTCGCGGCGCGAGGGGTAGAACGCCGCCCAGAGCTCGCGCGCCAGGGCCCGCGACCAATCGAGGCCGAAGAAGGGGTCGTGGCTCTCCTCGAATTTGAGGGTGAACGACGAGCCGCGCCAGTCGACCATGCGGCGGCGCAGGGCGTCGACCTCCAGGTAGGAGCCCGCGATCGGGTAGAGGATGCCGTCGGCTATCCATTTCACGAAGCCCGAGCAGTTGAGGCCGGCCTCCGCGCCCTGCGGTAGCAGGGTCGCTATGAAAACGGCGCGGCCGTCGGCGTCGATGGCGCCGTCGTCGGCGTAGCGCAGGCCCGGTAGTCCGGCGCGTATAGACGCGGCTAGGCTACGAGTCTCGGCGTAGAGGGCCGGGTCGGGCGAGAAGAGCCCCCAATCGACCTGGTCGGCCGATAGCCTCCGTATCGTCGAGAAGGGCGAACGCAGGACCTGCTCCATGCTCAAGGGCAGGTTGACGTTGCGGTAGAGCACGGCGCCGTAGACGACGATATCCATGCGCGTCCGCTCCCCATGGGGGTAGATCCGGGCGAAGCTGTCCTGCTCGCTACGCAGGTAAACCTTGGCCTGCATGAACGAGCCGTCGACGAGCGAACGCTTGATTATCCAGCTGCCTTGGCCGTAGAGCGGGTAGCTTCCCTCGCGCCGAGGGCTGAAGGCGGCGTAGAACGCGCCTTCCGTGCGCTCGAGGCTCACCCGCCAATCGGACCAGGGATTGCGGCGCTCCTCGGCCTGGAAAACTAAAGCGCGATCCCGCGGCGCCGCCACGAAGCGCTCCCACAGCTCCAGCCGCAGGTCGTGATTCTCAGGCAGGCGCTCTATGGGCAGATCGCCGACTAAGCCTAAGGGGGCCGGTTGGGCGTAGGCCGAGGCCGCCGCGCAGGCGAAGAGCGTGGCTAGCGCGGCGTATACCATCGAGCGGCGGGACCTAAGCTTAGATACGGGCACTCTACGACCTCCCAAGGATGCGACGGGCGCGGGGGCGCCTTTACTACTCTGTATCGGCCCGGCCGAGCGCATCAAGTAGCGCCTTTTCTATACCGATATACGCATGGGGGCTTGGGCTCGTCGCGCCTCGGTACTATTATAGTATAAGGGCTTAAGCGCGCCTTCGTTACCCGCGTTCGTTCGCCGTCGCCAGGGCGGCGCGTAACGGCTTAGGCGTCCGGCTGTTTAAGCTAGGGCCTTCAAGGCTTGGGTACTATCGGGTAGAAGGTTCCGCCGCCGCGGAGCCGGGAGGAATACGGTATGAACAGTATAAAATCTAGGCTATGCGCGCTCGCCGTCGCGGCGCTCTGCGCGGCATCGCTCTATGCCTTCGACCCGCCCCCCGGCGGCGATTCGCTTGTATCGCTCGGGTCGCCCCAGGCCCTGGGTTCGTACCCTTCCGTAGCCTCCGTCGACTCCCCCTCCGCCGACCTAGCTAATCCGGCGGCCTCGGGAGGGCTCCAGCGCAGCACCTTCGAGGCGAACTATATAGCGCTCATGGGCTTGGGAAGCGAAGCCGGTTGGGGGCACGCTATAAACCTAGGCCTGGCCATCCCCCGTCCCTACGGCGTATGGACGGGGCGGCTAGGCTTCGTCGGTTCGCCCTTCGACTCGATGCCGCTAGGCAACGTCGTGCGCGCCAGGGTTGGCATGGCTAAGGATCTGTATCCCAAGCTCTACGCCGGCGCCGCCGTGGATTTCGCCGTCGGCGGGAACGACGGCTTAGGCTGGGGCCTGGACGCCGACCTCGGCGTGCTGGGTTTCGCCGGCGACCTGGGCTTCTTGAAGGATCTACGCTGGGGCGCGAGCTTTAAAAACCTGGGCATGCCGTTCACCAGCCCCGGTACGGTCGGCCTCTCGGGCCAGGCTCCGGGCACGGCCTACGACTCGCCCTTCACGCCGGCCGTCGGCGCGTCGGCTACCATCCTTAAGGCCGAGAAAGCCGGTATCCGCCTAGGCACGAGCGTCGACCTCGAGTTCCCTAGCTTCCAGAACCTCATTTTCGGTCTGGGTTTGGAGACATCTTGGCGGGAGCGGGCCTTCCTGCGCCTGGGCTGGGATGTCAATCTGCGAGAGAGCCTGGCCGGCAAGGCGCAGAGCCTGATCCCGAGCGTCGGCATCGGCGCGAGCTTCAATATCGATCGCGGTTCCGAGCTGCCGCCCGAGGAGCGGCGCCCCTGGGATCGCTCCGAGCTCAGGCCCAGCATAGCCGCCCAGAAGCTGTACGGCGACGTCTGGGCCATGGGCCTAGGCGTCACCATGCCGATAGGCGTCATAGACCGCGAAGCGCCGCTCATCAGCGTCCGCTATCCCGAGACCGCCTTCGACGCCTACTATTTCTCGCCTAACAACGACGGCGTGCTGGACGAAGTCGTCCTCCCCTTGACCATTAGCGATAGGCGCTACGTGCAGAGCTTCGAGCTACGCGTCTACGACGAAGCGGGGACGCTCGTCCGCTCCATCGCCAACAAAGAGAGCAGGCCCGAATCCGAGGACTTCGCCGGCTTCTTAAAGCGGCTCGCCTACGTGAAGAAGGGCGTCCCGGTGCCTCCCGAGCTCGTCTGGAATGGCATAGGCGATTCGGGCGAGTTGGCTCCCGACGGGGCCTATACCATCGTCATCGAGGCGAGCGACGACAACGGCAACCGAGCCCGGACCGAGCCCTGGCGCGTCGTCATCGACACGCAGGCCCCCGAGGCGAGCGTCGCGGCGCCCGCCGACGGCCTGATCTTTAGCCCGGACGGCGACGGCAACAAGGATACCTTCATGATCGCCCAGTCCGGCAGCGCCGAGGACCTGTGGACCGCGGGCGTCTACGACGCGGCCGGCGCCCTCCTGCGCTCGTGGGAGACCAAGGGCGCGGCGCCGGCGAGTTTCGCCTGGGACGGCAAGGACGCCGAAGGCCAGGTCGTGCCCGACGGCGTGTACCAGTATCGCCTAGCCTCGGTCGACCGGGCGGGCAACCGAGGCTCGGCTCGCCTCGATAATATCATCGTGAACACCCAGCAGCCGCCGGTCTCGGTCTCTATCGATCAGGCGGCCTTCAGCCCCAACGGCGACGGCGTGAAGGACATCCTCACCCTGACGCCGAACGTACCGGTCCGCACCGGCATGGTTTCATGGGCCATGGCCGTGGTCGATTCGAGCGGCGCCGAGCGTTGGCGACGAGAGGGCCAAGCCGGCGGCAGCCTCGAGGCCCGCTACGCCTTCGACGGCCGCGGCGCCGACGGCCGCGCGCTGCCCGAGGGCGAGTACCGCGTGCGCCTCGTCGTGGCCTATGTGAACGGCCACCGGCCGACCGTCTGGTCGCCGCCCTTCGTCATCGACCTGACGCCTCCCGAAGCCTCGGCCTCCGTCGAGCGCGAGGCCTTCAATCCCTTGGGCGAGGCCGATACCGCGCTCCTCATCCGCCAGAGCGGCTCCCTCGAGGATCGCTGGCTCGGCGAAATCGTCGACGAGCTCGGCCGCCCGGTTAAGAGCTGGACCTTCATCGGCCGGCCCGACGCCGAGCTCCGCTGGGACGGCTCCGATGACGCCGGCCGCGTCGTCCCCGACGGCGCCTACCGCTACCGACTCTCGGCCACCGACCGCGCCGGCAACTCGGGCTCCGCGGAGACCAGGGTCGTGCAGGTCGATACCCAGAAGAAGGCCGTGCGCCTCGGCCTCGAGCGCCGCGCCTTCAGCCCCAACGGCGACGGCGTCATGGATAGCCTGGGCCTCCTACCCGAGCTACAGACCGCCTCTCCCGTGCGCTCATGGTCCTTGTCCGTGGTCCCGGCCGAAGGCGGCGCCGTCACGCGGCGCTTCCAAGGTACGGGCGCGCCGCCCGCCCGCGTCGTATGGGACGGCAAGGCCGACGGCGGCGCCCAGGCCCGCGACGGCGCCTACCGCGCCGAGCTCGAGGTGATCTTTACGACGAACGAGCGCGAGAGCGCCCGCTCCGTCGAGATCGTACTGGACACCGTGGCCCCGTCCGCGGAGCTATCGGCTGAATACCTCATCTTCAGCCCCAACGGCGACGGTCGCAAGGATACCCTGCCTATTAGGCAGAGCTCCGCGCCCGGCGACGATTGGACCGGCGCCATACTCGACTCGGCCGGCAAAACCGTCCGCGAATTCGCGTGGCGCTCTAGCCTAGAGAACCTAAGCTGGGACGGCCGAGACGCGCAGGGCAACGTAGCGCCCGACGGCCTCTACAGGTACGTCCTGCGTTCGGAAGACGCCGCGGGCAACCGTTTCGAGCGCAGCCTGCAGGGCATCCGCGTCGATAATCGGCCGGTGCAGGCCTTCGTGACCGCCTCGGCGGCGGGCTTTAGCCCCAACGGCGACGGCGTGGCCGATACGATCTCGTTCAGCCTCATCGTCAACCCGCGGGACGGCGTCGAAAACTGGTCTCTCGCCATGGTCGACTCAGGCGGCGCGGCCAGGCGCACCCTGCGCGGCTCAGGCGCTACGCCGATCCCCGCCGAATTCGCATGGGACGGCAAGGGCGACGACGGCGCGGTGACCCAGGGCGAATACGCCGCCGTCCTGACCGTGAACTACCAGAAGGGCGACCGGGTCGAGGCCCGCAGCGCCGCCTTCGCGCTCGATTCCGAGGGGCCGCGCGTAAGCCTACGGCTTAGCCCCGAGTTCTTTAGCCCCGATAACGACGGCGT
>CALKWG010000402.1 GCA_938004315.1 uncultured Spirochaetaceae bacterium | reverse complement strand
ATACCGCGGCGGCCTTAGTAGCCATGGGAGCTCCGGTATTCGGCCTCGCGGCGGCTCACGACGATGCGCGTCCCCAGGCCCGGCTCGCTGTCCAGTTCGTCCAGCTCGGCCATGGTGCCGACGAGCTCCATCTCCAGCTCGTCGCGCCGCCGGCCCGCCAAGGAGCCGTAGTAATTGGCCACCTCGGGCTGGACCGGCCCGTCGAAGACCTTGCGAAGATGCTCCTGGTCCGGCTCCGATAGGACGATATCCTTGGCGTGGACGGCGCAGAACGAGCGCTCGACGCCGAAGTCGTAGGAGAGGATCACGTGCCTGCCGCCCTTCAGGTAGCAATACTTGAGGAGCTCCTCGGCTACGCGCATCAACTGCGCCGCGTCAAACTTCATGCCGCCTCCATTCCCTGAGCCATTCCAAGATCGGGACGATGATGCCCGCGGCCATGCCGCCGGCGAAGCCGTTATTATATAAATTTAACCCTCCATGCAGCACGCCGACGGTCTGCACGAGCACCAGGTGCAGCATGCCCGCCGCCAGGCCCGCGACCGGGCCGTAGGCGCCGCTCACCGGCGCCAGGGTGGCGGAGAAGAGCACGGCCAGCTGGCTCGACGGCGCCTTGAGGCCGTAGTCGCTCAAGGCGGCCATGAGCGCCACGCCTATCATCGGCGGCAGCGCGTTGAACGGGTGCTTGCCGAAGGCCGAGAAGCCGACCACGGTAAGGATACCGCCTATGACCGGGCCGTTCCAGTCCCCCCCCACGGCGAAGACGAAGGCCATGGCGATAAGGCCCATGAGCCCCATGTTGAAGAGCGCGGCCCCCAGGCCGTGGGCCCTGACGAAATCGCTTACGAGGCGGCCGGACGACTGCGCTATGCCGCGGTAGCCCCGGTACCAGGTTCGATCCAAGGCTACGCCGGTTATCATCATGCCGACGAAATAGAGCGCCAGGTACGGCGCCACGAGGCCGGGCGAGAGGCTGCCCCAGGCCCCGCCGGGGGCCAGCGAGACGCCGAAGGCCTTGAGCGTCGACATGATCACCGTGCCCAAGAAGCCCGCGGCGAAGCCGATGTTGTATAGGTTATAACCGCGATGGAAGTCCAGCGCGCCGCGGGCGACGGGGCCTAGGAAGAAGCCGGAGGCCACCCCGACGGCCAAGGCCGCCGCGTAGCTCCACGGCGCGGCCAGGCCGATGCCGAAGGCCAGCTCGCTCGACAGCGGCGCCAGGGCGGTGCCGAAGAGGGCGACCAGGACGTTCTCGGCGAAGGGGCGCTTGCTCACCAAGGAGAAGAAATATACGCCGATGATGCTCGGCCAGATATTAAGGACGTTCTTGCCGAAGAGGGCGAAGCCGGCGATGGTGAAGATCGTCGCGATGGCCGGGCCGGAGATAAGGACCTTGGCCTTCACGAGGGTCGCGTAGCCTATGAGGGCGCAGAGGCCGGCGTTCAGGAAGGCCGGCCCGAGGCCCGCCTTGGCGACGTAATCGTTGATGAGTATATCCGGCTGGACGATGATGAGCCCGAGCCCGCGCGACAAGGCTCCCGGGTCGAAGCCGGCGGCGACGACGCCGTAGACGACGAGGAGAGAGATGAAGACGAGGAGGACCGCCTGGGCCGAGCGGGCCTCGGCGTTCACGTCGAGATGGCGGAGGTCGGCCGTTGGTGAATTCATAGGCGTACTATTTTACATAATCATATTAAACGTCAAGTAAATAAAAACCGCCCGCCGAGAGGCGGACGGCTCCTACGAAGACCGGACCGGGGAGGGCCCCGGAAGGCGCTTAGTAGCTCTTGCCTTCCCTGGCCTTGCGCGTCTTGCGCATCAGCTTGCGCTGGATGGCCTTGATCTTGCGGTTGCGGATGGAGGAAGGCTTCTCGAAGTACTCGCGCTTCTTCCACTCACGTATGATACCTTCCTTCTCGACCATGCGCTTGAAGCGCTTGATGGCTTTCTCGAGCGGCTCGGTATCGTCGACGAGTATCTGGCTAATGGTACATCACCCCCCTTCAAATGCGTCGGCTATTGTACGGATATCGGGGATTTTGTCAATGCCGATCCATGCCTCCGGGTCGGCGGCTACGCCGAGGACGCGGAGCTCCCAATGCAGATGCGGCCCCGTAGCCAAGCCGGTCGCCCCGACGGCGCCTAGGCTCTGGCCGCGCCTGGCCAGCTGTCCGGGCTCGAGGTCCATGCGGCTGAGATGCATGTAGACGGTATAGACGCCCGGCAGGTGCTCCAGGACTACGGTCTGGCCGGTGACGATGCGGTCCTCGGCCATGACGACCCGGCCCGGCGCCGGTACGTAGACCGGCGTGCCGGTCGGGTAGCCGTAATCGACGCCGTTATGCTCCCCCCAGGCGGAGGAGCCGTCGGCGTAGACGAAGCGCCGGCGGTCCCCGAAGAGCGAGGTCCGGCGCGTGCCGCGCACGGGCGGGATGAAGCCGCCGTCTAGGTAATTCGCCTCCGGGTTTACGCTTGAAAGGAGCGATAGATATCGCGCGGCTTGGGCGGTCTTCTCGGGGTCGGGGTCGACCCGTATGCTCGTGAGCGCCTGGTTGAGCCTCAAGGTCTCGATCCTGAAGCTACGCGTCACGACGTCCAACGCGGCCTTGACCAGGATTTCATCGCCGCGGACCAGGTAGATAGTCGCCGGCCCCGGCGCCGCGCCCGTGGCCAGGCCGAAGGCGGCCAGGGCGAAGGCTTCGTGAGGCGAGGCCTTAGGCGGCGCGGGCCTGGCCGAGGGCCCAGCGCCCCGGACTTGGCTGCCGAGCGCGGGCTTACGCTCGGGCGGCCGGCGAGGCGGGACGACGAGAGGAGCCCTGCGGCCGACGCGGCCGTCGGAGGAGCGCACGAAGAGCTCGAGCCCTTCGAAGGCGCTCGCAGACGCGGCGCTCTCAGGCGCGGCGCCCGCCGACGCGGCGGCCCCGTCGGCTAGGGTCGCGCGCACGATGGCTACGGCGGGGCTCCCCTGCCCGAGTTCGGCCGGCGCATAGATCTCGTAGCTCGCCGTCGCGCGCCTCTCTTGAGCGGCGGCTTTTACCTCGTCCGGCTCGCCCGGCCCTTCGGGCCCCGCCGCCGGGGCGGGGGGCTCGGCGGGGAGCAACGCTAGCTCGGGGGCGGGCGTGCTGCATCCGGCAAGGAGCCCTGCTGAAACCACGACGAGCGCGAGCACGTATGAGGCCGGGATACAGCGGGGGCTCGAAGAGGGAGGTCGTTGCGCTACCACATGGCGATACTACCTTCGGGCGGCGCGGCGTGGCAATGCTCGGCGGGGCGGCGTGGAAGGCCGCCGGCGCTTGCGGCGCGCGCGCCTCAGGGTCTATAACCAAGCATGGCTATTTCACTTCGATTCAGCGAGCGGGGCGCCTCGAACTCGATTCGCAGCTTGGAATTTTCTCTCTCGCCCGGCTATAGGATAGGCGCCGGCGCGATCGCCGTCGCGCTCGGCTTCGCCGCGGCGTCCGCGGCCTCCGCCACGGCCTGGGCCTTCCCTATCCTGGCCGCATTAGGCGCCCTGTACGAGGAGCGCTGGAGCTTCGACCTGCGGGCCGGCGAGCTTCGTAGCCGTATAGGCCTCGTGTTCATCGCCCGAAAACGGCGTTACGCCTTCGCGTCCATCGCGGGCGTCGGCGTCGAACGCTTCGTAAAAGGCGCGCTGGATCAGGCCGCGCAGGTGGAGCCGGAGAAGATGCCGCGGGGGTCCGAGGCCAGGCTCCTCGTCGAGCTCAAGAGATCGGAAGAGCACACGTCTGAACTCCAGTCACCGAATACGATC
>CALKWG010000401.1 GCA_938004315.1 uncultured Spirochaetaceae bacterium | reverse complement strand
GTGGGCGAAGAGGAGCGGCCGCTCGCGTCCGGGGAGGAGAGGTATGAGAGGCACGATGATTACTCCTTGGGGCCTTCCGGTTCGGCGGGCGAGGCCGGGGCCATCCCGAGCTTGCGCTTAAGATCGGCCAGGGCGTCGTCGGCTCCGAGCGCCGCTATGCCGGCGGCCGTGGCGGCCGCGGATGGCTTTCCGTCGTCGAAGAGCGGGTCGGGGTCCTCCCCGGCGGCCATCCTGAGCTGGGCCAGGAGCAGGTCGGGGTCGACCGAGCGCTCGCCGGCCGCCGCCAGGGGTAGCTTCTCGCGTATGCGCGCCACCTTGGCCGCCAGCTCCTCGCGCTCGGCGGCCAGCGCGGCGCGCTTGGCCTCGAGCTCCGAGAGCCGGGCGCGGGCGGCCGCCTCGAGCTCGGCCGCCCCTTTCTGGGCCGCCAGCTCGGCGCGCTTGGCCCACTGGACGAGCTCGTCGCCCAGCGAGCTTAGCTCGCGCTCGGCCGCCTTGAGCGCGGTCATGAACTCAAGGGCGTAGGCGCGCGCGTCGGCCGCGCCCAGCCCCCGTAGGTCGGTATCGTCCATCGATCCGGCCTAGAATTTCAAGGTCACGCCGGCGCCCAGCTGGTAGCCGCCGTAGCTACTGAAGGGGCCGCCGATCGCGTTCGCGATGCCCAGCATATAATCGAACTGGGCTTCGACGAAGAACTTCATATCGCGGTTGAACAGGTACGAGACGTAGGCGCCGGCCGAGACGCCGTAATGGCTGAACCACGGATCGTCGGATTCGCTCACTGCGTCTTCGATGATGCGTAAAATGGCGTTGGTCGAGCCGGCCAGGCCGGCGCGGGCGCCGAGTTCGAGCCTTCGCATATAGACGGCGTACTGGCCGCCGACGATCACGTTCAAGGGTAGCCACATGTCGGTATCCAGGATCAGCTGGACGGCCGCATAGGGCATGAAGCCGAAGAAGCCTCGCGTCGCCTCGGCTCGGGCGCCGAGCAGGAAGGAATTTTCGCTAGCGAAGGATCCCGCTAAGACGCCGTAGGTATGCCCGTACAGCGACAGGTCCACGCCCAGCCTGGGTATCTCCCGCAATTGCGTATCCTTGACCACCGGGGTGCCCGCGTAGCGGATGATAGCCGTGGATACTTCGGGGCCGACGTCCTTGATAAGGAGGAGGCCGACTTCGCGCTCGTCGCGGAAGCCTTCGAACTCGCCGCCGGTAATCACGGCGTATTCATCGCCCTTTTGGATGCCCATGTTGGAGCCGAGCTGAATCTTGATCTCGCCGCCGACGACGCCGAGCACGCGGGTGTTCAGGGTGAAGGCGGGGATCTTCCTGATCTCGAACTGCAGCTGCATCGGTATGCCGTTGATCGCGTCCTGGATGGACTTGAACTGCGTCTCGCGGCTGGTGCCGGAGGTCTCGACGTTCGCGATGCCTAGGAGCGTGCCGTCCTCGACGTTGATGAAGCTGACGTTAGTTTTGATATCGGTCTGCCACTCTCGGCCGTTGACGTACTGGCTGTTGAAGGAGGTGACCACCGGCACGGCGATGATGAAGGCGCCGACTAAGCGGTTGAACTCCGCCTCGGTCAGGAAGGCCTCGCCGAACTGGAAGCGCTCGGGCAGGACGAAGTTCTGCTCCTTGGACTGCTTGATCGTCGCTATAAACTGGTCCAGCCCCCCCGAAGAGAAGCGTTGCTGCATGCCGATGATGGTAAAGCGTCCGAGGTCCACGAAGACGCGCTGGATATCGATGTCGATGGTGCCCAGGGTCTCGAGCGGTATGTTCCACCCGTAGTAGCCCAGGGAGAATATGGCGAGCTCTTTCTTCTCGCTCACCTGGGGCTGGGCGAAGGCGTTCGCGCTCAGGGCGACGAGGACGAGGACGGCCAGGGCGGTCCTTAAACGTGTTTTCATGGCAACCTCCGTGCTTGGTGCAGGCTAATGTTCTATCAAACGACTCGCGCTGTCAATGACGCAGTATAGCGCGCGGGTATTGAAGAGCCACGCCCGCGCGCGCTATCGTCGCCGTCGATGCAGCGCGGATACCTCGATACCGAAGACGATATCGTCGCCTTAGCCACGCCCCCCGGCGAAGGGGCTTTGGCCGTCCTGCGCCTGGCCGGCCCGGGGACCGTCGCCCGCCTGGCGGGGGCTTTTTCGCGTCCGGGAGCCTTAGCCGCCTGCGCGGGCTACGCCGCCGTCTACGGCCGCCTTTTGGGGCCGGGCGGCGAGCCGGTCGACGAGGTCGTCGCCCTGGTCTTCCGCGCGCCCAAGAGCTATACCGGCCAGGACGGCGTCGACCTCATGTGCCACGGCGGCGCGGCGAGCGCCGAGCGCGCCCTCGCCGCCTTGACGGCGGCCGGCTTCAAGCCGGCGCTGCCGGGCGAGTTCAGCTTCCGAGCCTACCGGGCGGGCAAGCTCGACCTCGTGCGCGCCCGTGCGGTGGACGAGCTCGTGCGCGCCAGGACCGTCGAGGCGCATGAGGACGCGCTCAAGCGCCTGACGGGCGAGTTGTCGGCCGAGCTGGCCGCCTTGCGCGCCGAGCTTCTGCGCCTTTCGGCCGCCTGCGCCCTGCGCCTGGACTACGGCGAGGACGAGTCGCCCGACGACTTCGTCGCCGAGCTCCCGGCCATACGCGCCCTGGCCGCGCGTTGCCGCGCCTTGGCCGAAAGCTATCGCGTGGGCCGCCTCTTAAAAGACGGAGCGGTCGTCGCCTTGGCGGGGAAGACCAACGCCGGGAAATCCTCGCTCTTTAACCGGCTCTTAAAGGAAGAGCGCGCCATCGTCTCGCCCCATCACGGCACCACGCGCGACTATCTGGAAGCCGAGCTCGACCTCCGCGGCGTGCCCGTCAGGCTCGTCGATACGGCGGGCCTGCGCGACGCGGCCGATCCCGTCGAGGCAGAGGGCGTGCGGCGCTCGAAGCTGCTCGCCGAAGGGGCGGACGCTCTTATCTACCTCGTCGACGCGACGCGGGGCCTCGATGCAAAGGACGAAGCGTTTATGGAGGAATACCCCGAGGCGCTCCGCGTCTGGAATAAGGTCGACCTATCCGGCGCCCTCCCGCCGCCGCCCGGCTGGATAGCCGTCTCCGCCCTGGACGGGCGCGGCGAGGGCGAGCTGGCCGCGGCGCTCGCGGCAGATCGGAAGAGCACACGTCTGAACTCCAGTCACCGAATA
>CALKWG010000400.1 GCA_938004315.1 uncultured Spirochaetaceae bacterium | reverse complement strand
AACCCCAAGGACGGCGAAGTATACGACGCTATGGCCGTCTGGAATTCCTTGCAGAGGCAGTTGGGCACGCCGGGCGTGGCGCGTTATCTGGATGGCTATCAGCAGGATCTAAGTTGGGATGAATTCGTAGCATCCGGGGCGGGGATGGGGGAGCTGTGGATACAGCATCCGAACGATCCCAGCAGGGAACATTGGGGATTGTTATACAAGAAGGATGACGCATGGTATTTTCAGGATCCTTGGAATAAATCTAGTGGCGGGGTGCTTGATTCATGGGATACGGAAAAATGGAGTGACTTAGACATTTATAAAATTAGACCTATAGAAATCGTGCTCTCATTAAAATCGTGATAGGAGTGTTTATGAGATGGGTTATGATTTGGATTGAAATATTTACTTTGTTGTTTTCAGCTTCCCCACAAGCTATACTAGATGAGGTTGATGATGTTAGTCGAAATATCCCATTGATGAAGCCTGTCTCTGGTGGTGTTTTTACTATGGGCACCGACAGCTTTGTTAGTAAATCAGAACAAGGAGCATCACCATCTCATCATGTAGAGCTGTCGAGTTTTATCATGGCTGAAACCTTGGTGACCCAGCGTTTATGGGATTTGTTCATTCAGGATACCGGTTATCGTGGCTATACTTACTATCACAGCTACTATGGGACTGTTGAGAAAAATATCCAGGGGCCAGACAGTCCCGCCATCTTTATGACTTGGTCCGAGGCTGTCGTCTTCTGTAACTGGTTGAGTGACCAGCTGAGGCTTGATCCAGCCTATCGTATAGATGGAAAGCTCGACCCGGAGCTCCGCGGCGGCATCGAAGCACAATGGATTCGAGGAACGAATGGCTATCGTTTAGTTACAGAGGCTGAATGGGAGTATGTGATGTATGAACGAGGTTCTTCACGTGAAACCTTACTAGAAATATATAAAGATGCCTTTTCTCGGCCGCAGCAGAAGCCATTGCCCAATGCCCGGAATGGACAGTTGACTAGTTTTCATGTCATGGCCTATCCCAACTTTGGCATTACTGAGATGACTTGGGATGAGCATGGCGTATTTACAAAGGAAATGCAGAAGGATCCGACTGGAATAAATGGCTTGTATTCACAAGGCTATAGGAAGGTGAGAAGGTTTTTTATCGGGCCAATATTGTATAACAGGCTATCGATGAGAATCGCCGGCGGCGAAGGCGAGTTCATCGGCATCCGCCTGGCTCAAGATCGCCAGTGAACCGCTTCAGCTGCTATGGCCGCATGCGGTTCAGTGCGTACCGGCCTTCGCCGCCCTCCCCGCCAGCCTCGTCCCCACGATAGCCCTAAACAGGAGCCCGAGGTCGAACACCCCCAGCCCGCCGTATAACAACGCAAGCTGCCCCGAGCTAGCCTCTTTGGCGCCGGCTATCGCGGCCGCGCGCGCGAGCTTTAGGCCCTTGGGTTTCGCCTCGTCGTCGCTCATCGCCCGACCCCCTTATGAACCCTACGGTTGAAGTATAGCCCGCCCGCCGGCTTCGCGCGAGGGATCGGAGCGAGTAGCCCGGACCGCAGCCGCGGCGTCGTCCCGCCGCGGCGAGGACCGTACTACTCGCGTAGAGCCCGGTCGCGCGCCGCGTGCGTTCCGCTCGTCCGGCGCCGTCAACGGGGGCCGCCGCCCGCCCATGCGCCCGCGCGACGCGCCCAGCTTATCGGAAGTATTCCTTAACTACCGGCTCGGCCGCCTCGCGTTCGGCGTCGACGAAGACGCGGAGCACGCGGAGGGCGCGCGAGAAGCCGCCCACGACCTCGGGGCGGAAGACCGAGGCGAACTCGTGGAATGGGCGGCCGCTGCCGCGTACGTTCATGGCGCTCTCGAAGGACAGGGGCTCGGGAAGGTCGACGACGACGCGGACGGGCCGCCCTGCCCGCGCGCCTATGGCGGCGGCTAGCTCGCGCTCGACCGCCGGCCGCTCGGACAGGGCTGCGGCGCGGGCCTGGGCCGCCGAGGCTTCGTCGTAGGGTGCTTCGTAGCGGAGCGGGAGGAGGCGCCCGTCGCGGACGTCGCGGACGAGGCCGTCCGGGTCGCGGCCGCCTTTGGCCATGAGGGCATAGAAGCCCGCGTCGTCCAGGCCGTAGAGCTCCTCGGGCAGGAGCGCGCCGGAGGCGAGGGCGGCGATCACGGCCTTCTTGACCATGGCCGTGGCGGCGCGTACGTCCTTGTGCCAATAGACGGCTCGGTACATTTGGTACTTGGAGAAGAGGAGGCCCTCCACGGCCATGACGCCGCGCTCGTCGACGGCCGGCGCGCCGTCGAGGTCGACGGCGACGTGGCGCAGGATGAACTCG
>CALKWG010000399.1 GCA_938004315.1 uncultured Spirochaetaceae bacterium | reverse complement strand
GCGCCGCGCCGGCGAGCGCCGAACGGGAATGGGGCGTCCGCGAGGCCTTCCTCCGCTGGCCTATCTGGGCGGCCATCCTGGTATTCCTCACCAGCATGATGGCGGAGTTCCTGGTCTGGACGCAGGTCGTGAGCTTCTGGACCGTCGACCTCGGCTTCGGCCTGGCTGAGGCGAGCTCGACCTACGCCCTCATTGGGCTCGTCGGCATCGCCGGCATGCCGCTCATGGGCCGCGTCGCCGACCTCGTCGTGGCTAAGGCCGGCGACGAGGCCCGCGGCCGCAAGACCATGTTGATCCTCGGGCCGGCGGGCGGCGCGGTCGCCTGCGCGCTCCTCCTCGCCTCGGCTTGGCGTCCCCTGGCCTACGCCGCCTGCGTCGTCTTCGCCCTCTATTGGGCGGTCGTCCCAGGCGGCGTGGTCGGTTACGTGGGCGCGATCTACGGCAGGAAGACCTTGGGTAAGATTTGGGGCTTGGCGACCTTGATCGTCATGGGCATAGGGCCTTTTCTGGGCACCTTCGTGGGAGGGGCGCTCAGGGACCTCACGGGCTCGTTCAGGCTCTCCATGCTCTACGCGCTCGGGTCCTTCGTCGTATCGGCGGCGCTGGCCTTAAGCCTGCCGCGCTCGCTCCGCGAAAAGGCCGGCTCCTAGCGGCGGCGGCCTCAGGCGCGTCGGGGCGGGGATTTGACGCTGATGCCCGTCTCGGCGACCGGACCGTCGGCCGCGGCGCCTTCGCCCTTGCCGGCTCGGCCGAGCCCGGCGAGCCGGCGGCCGAGCTCGCCTAGGGTCTCGTGGTTCTTGGCTCCCGCGAGCTTCACCTTCGAGGCCTCGTCGGCCAGGCCGTCGAGACGCGCCGCCGTCTGGGAGATGGCTTCGCCGATGGCCTTAGCCGCCGACTCCTGCGCCCTGACGCCGCGCTCGACCTCGCCCACGCGATCGGCCGCCTCGACGACCGCCTCGCGGACCGATTGGGTGACGTTGACCGAGAGGGTCGTACCCTTATTGATCTCGACGGTTCCCGAGGACAGCTCCGATACGCCCTGCGCTATCTCCGAGATGGCGCCGGCTACCTTATCGATCTCGGCGCGCACGAGGGCGTAGGCTTCGGCCGCCTCCTCGTTCGTCGCGACCGCCTGGCCGATGGCGGCGGCCACCGCCCCGAGCGTATCGGCCACCTTCTTGGCGTTCACGGCGGTGTCATCCGCCAGGCGACGGATCTCTTCGGCGACCACGGCGAAACCGCCGCCGGCGTCGCCGGCGTGGGCCGCCTCGATCGACGCGTTCATCGCCAGGAGCCCGGTCTGGCTGGCGACCTTCTTGATCACCTTGACGACCTCGGCGGTGTCGGCGACGCGGGCGTTGAGCGCCGCCATGGCCTCGGTCACCTTGGCTATGGCGCTCGATCCCCGCTCCACCCCGCCGGTCAGCTCGGCTATCGCCCCCTGCCGCTCCATGGCGATGCGCGAGATGGCCTCTATCGAGGCGGTCATCTCCACCACCGCGGCGCTCGTCTCCTCGATGACCGAGACCTGCTCGCTCACGGCCGCGCCGGTCGAGCGCGACGCCTCGGCCATCGCCTCGGAGGCGAAGCCGACGGCCTTAGCCTCCGCCAGGAGCGCGGCGAGGCTCTCCCTGACCCGCGCGTTCATTTCGCGGGTCTCGCGCACCAGGCGCTCCGTATGCTCGGCGCTCGCCGTCAACTGCCCGCCGGCGTCCAGCCCCTTCCTCGCCTCGGCGACGATCGCGGCATAGGCCTCCGCCTTGCCCCGCTCCTCGGCGGCCCGGCTCGCCGAAGCCTCGACCAGCCGCCGGTTACGCTCGGCGACGGCCATAAGTACGCCCAATCCGAGCGTATAAACGAGCGCGACGACGGCGTAGCCGGCGACGTTGGCGGCCTCGAGCGCTACGCCGGAGGGGAGGCGCCTGAGCATAAGCTGCGCGCCGAAGGCTAGATAGCCCAAGGCCCCGGTGAGTATGAAACCCGCCTTGCCGCCGGTGATGAGGCCGGCCAAGACGAGGCTGAAGATGCCGTAGAAGCCGACGATATAGATCTCGCTATTATGCTGGAACGGGGCCATGAACACCGTCGCGTAGGCGACCAAGGCTATCGTCGCGCTCATGGCCATGGCGGCCGGCTCGAGCTTGCCTAGGCGGAGGAGGAGGGCGCATACGAGGGCTATGGCCGCGATCGCGGCGACCGCGGCCCGCTGCGCCGCGTTCGGGATGATGCCGGCGAGGATGAGGCTCGCCACGGCGGCTCCGACGAGTATCCCGCCGAGCACGCCGGCCCTGAAGCGGCGCTCGTCGTCGACGTAGCGACCTAGTTTGAAGATGTGGGTAAGGAACTTGGACATAAGGCGCGCCTCCGAGCTAGCATGAAGCATACGCGGAGCCGAGTTCGCCGTCAATCGCGGGCTATAGCTCCGATAACCGGCGCTAGGGCGGCCGCGGCGCGCGGAGGCGCCGCGGCCAGGGGCCTAGTTCCTCTTATACGCCCTGATCTTAGCCTTGATATAGGACGACAACTCGTCTTTATGCACGCGCTCCTGCTCCATGCTGTCGCGGTCGCGGACGGTCACGGTGCCGTTCTCCTTGGTGTCGTAGTCGACGGTGACGCAGTACGGCGTGCCCGCCTCGTCCTGGCGGCGGTAGCG
>CALKWG010000398.1 GCA_938004315.1 uncultured Spirochaetaceae bacterium | reverse complement strand
CCAGGCTGCGGCCCAGCCTGACGCTGGCCAGGCCCGCCGCGAGGACGAGCAGGGCGGCCGCGGCGGCCGCGGCCCCGACGAAGGGGTAGAGGACGCGCGACAGGTCGGGGGTATCGACGGCGACGCGGAGGGCGGCCGCCGGCGCGTCGTCGGCATGGCGGGGGCGCGGTTGGGAATAAATCGGCGCGGCGGCGTAGGCCATGGGGACGCCCAGGGTCCCCGAGACGCGGCGCTCGGCCCCGGTCCTGCCCGAGAGCGCCGCGGCGACTTCGGAGCGGTCTAGATGGTTGGCCATGGCCTCGGGCGCCGAGCGGCTGTCGCCCCACACGCGGCCGTCAGGGCCGACGACGGTGACGCGCAGGCCCGAATCCCGGCCGGCGCGCAGGCAGAACTCCTGGGCCGCCTCCGGATCGGTCGGGGCCAAGCCGGCCAAGGCCGCGGCCGTCCGCTCGAGGGCGAAGAGGCTGAGCTCTCGGTGTAGGCGGCGCATACCGTCCAGGGCCGCCAGGGCCATGAGGAGGATGGACAGCGCGGAGAGCGCCGCCGTAAGCCTAAAGACCCTATTCGCCAGCGCGCTCCGGCCCATGCCCCCTAGGCCTCCTTGAAGCGATAGCCCACGCCGCGCACGGTCTCTATAGCGTCCCCGCGGACGCCGAGCTTGCGCCTGAGGGATACGATCTGCACGTCCACGGAGCGGTCGGTCACGGGGTAATCGCGGCCTTTGACCGCGTCGATGATGGCGGCGCGGCCGTAGACCCGTCCGGGGCTGCGCATGAGGAGCTCGAGCACGGCGAATTCAGTGGCCGAGAGGTCCACCCGCTCGCCGTCGACGCGTATCTCGTGCCGGTCCGGGTCGAGCGTGATGCCGTCGACCGAGACGACCGCGTCGGCGTCCACCTCGCCTAAGCCGCCCTGGAAGCGGCGCCTGAGGGCGGTCCGGACGCGCGCGACGAGGACTCGGGGGCTGTAGGGCTTGACGACGTAGTCGTCGGCGCCGAGCTCGAGCCCCGCCACGACGTCCGGATCCTCGCCCTTGGCGCTGGCCATGATGACCGGCACCCTGG
>CALKWG010000397.1 GCA_938004315.1 uncultured Spirochaetaceae bacterium | reverse complement strand
ACCACCGAGATCTACACTCTTTCCCTACACGACGCTCTTCCGATCTGCGCAGGACGCGCGCGACTGGAGGGCAAGTCCTCTTCGCCGCATTTGAATTTTGGGGGCCACCCCGACCGGCCTGGCGGCCGCCCGGGGTCGGGCTCTCGCTGCAAGTCCTCGCCGCCGTGGCGGCTCCGGGCTTTACGCTCGATCCCTGGCCCGGCGGCGCTCAAGCGGGCTTACCCGCCTTTACCTGATACAGTTTACGCGCCTCGTTTACATCCACCAGGCTATCGGAAACGTATTTATGCAGCACTGAACTGAGCAGTGTCTGGTAGGTGAGGCCCTCCCGATCGGCTAGACCCTTAAGCGCGGCTAGATCGCGGGCGTCCAAGCGGACCGTCACCGGCCTGCGGACGGTCGCCGTGGACAGATCAGCCAAGAGCGCCGCTTTTTCCTCTCCGGGCACGGGCTGCCAGGAGTCAAAATCGTTCTCTATCTCATGCTCTATGGTTTCAAGCTTGTCTTTAGGTTTATTAGTCTTCATGGCTACCTCCGTATCGCTTCCTCGCCTTGCGGCTTTCATACGCCGTCTTAAGGAATAGTCGCTCCCCGTCCTTCACGAAAGGTACGAGTACAAAACGTTCACCTAGTCTCACCACGAAGAGTCGTTGGGAAGGGCGAGACGGATGCTGGAGGATGTCTGAGTGGTTTATGCATGCGCCAGCCTGACGCGAGCTGGCGCTCGGGGAACGTGCGCTCCTCGAAGTGATGTCGCGGCATCACCTTTTTGGGGTACGGCTTCCTATGCCTCCTCGACGAGCTTGCGGAGTTCCTCTACGCTCAGCTCAAAGAGCTCAGCGACGGCCTCAGGGCTTTGGCCCCTGGCTAGGAGCTTGCGGGCGGTTTTAGCGTCTGATTCTCGTTTGCCTTCGAGCCTACCTTCGGTGAAGACCTTTTTGCGCCAAATTCTGAAGTTTTCTGCCAACATAGATCGGTCCTCCTCGCTGCGTAGGTCGATGGCGTCGCGTGGTGCTAGCTCGGTTGCCACTTGCCGCAGGTAATCGTTCAGCCAGCGGCTGATGAGGTTCACCGCCTCGGCGTCCTCTACTTTGACTATATCAAAGAAGCGCTCAATGCTCAACGCAAGCTCCTCCGGCTCCAGGTTCTCCGCGAGAAAGAGTAGGCCCACGAGGTTGCGCATCTCAAGGAGCGTTGCCCTTGAAAAGCGCCGTTCCTCGATGAGGTAATACGAGAAACTGGGCAGGTACTGAGGCGGTATGCTCGGCTCGATGAGCTGTGCTAACTCAAGCGGAGCGGTCCAGCGGGCGCGACCGTTGTAGAGCACGAGGGGGAAAACAGCCGGGTAGCGAGCACCCTTGTACAGGCGGCTTTGGTGTTCGTAGAGCTCGGCTATGTAGCGAAAGAGCCGTAGGGGCATACGCCGGTCGACGG
>CALKWG010000396.1 GCA_938004315.1 uncultured Spirochaetaceae bacterium | reverse complement strand
AAGGCCGCCGGCCCCGATACGGCCATGGCGCTCGCGGTGCATAGCTCCAACTTCGCCCTGCGCGGCTTTACCCGCCGGCCTACGCCCTCAGAGCTCGTGAAGGCCCTGCCGCCGGGCGTCCCGCTCGTCGTAGACCAGGGCTCGGGCTGCATAGACGAGGACATACCCGGCGAGACGCCCGCCTCGCGCTATATCAAGGCCGGCTGCGCCCTGGTCTGCTTCTCAGGCGACAAGCTCCTGGGCGGCCCCCAGGCCGGCATCATAGCGGGGAAGGCCGACTTGATAGCCGCGCTCCGCTCGCACCCCCTCTACCGCGCCTTTAGGCCCGGGAAGACCGTCTATAGCCTCTTAGAGCGCGCCCTCGTCCATCGCCTAAACGGCGGCGCGGGGCCCGCCGCGGCGGCGCGCGAGCGCGGCTTAGATGAGTTAAAGAAGCTGGCTAAGAAGGTCTTAAAGAAACTTCCCGAGGATGCGGGCAGGCTCGTGGACGCCGAAGCCGCCTCCGGCGGCGGCACGGGCCCGGATGAAACTTTCCCCTCCGCCGCCATAGCCTTAAGCTCGCCCGCGGGCCCTGAACTCCTCCTTACGGCGCTCAGGCGCGCGCCCCTGGCGGTCGTGGCCCGCATCAAGGACGACGAGGTCCTGGTGGACCTGGCCGCGATAGCCGCCGAGGACGCCCAAGCCTTGGCCGATAACCTTGCCTGGGGCCTTGAACGCGCGGCGAGCCTTTTAGCGGCGGCCAAGCGGGCGGAGGAGCGGCGCCCCGAAGCCAAGCGCGGCCCCGCAAAACCCCGCGCCTAAGGTTCCGCCATGAAGATCATAGGCACCGCCGGCCACGTCGACCACGGGAAGACGGCCCTGATACGAGCCATGACCGGCATAGACGCCGACCGCCTGCCTGAGGAAAAGGCCCGCGGCATGACCACGGACTTAGGCTTCGCCTGGTACGAGGGCGACGACGGCCTCCCCATCGGCGTGGTGGACGTACCGGGCCACGAGCGCTACCTGCGTAACATGGTCGCCGGCGCCTGGGGCCTGGACCTGGCCGTGCTCGTGATCGCGGCCGACGACGGCTGGATGCCCCAGACGGGCCTGCATGCCGCCATCGTGGCCGCCGCCGGCGTCCCGGC
>CALKWG010000395.1 GCA_938004315.1 uncultured Spirochaetaceae bacterium | reverse complement strand
CGCGAGCCACGGCAAGAGCAAGTTCTATCCCCTCCTGTCGCTCGAGGACGTGGAGAGGAACTACTATAAATTCTGGAAGAACATGTAGGGAGGCGCGCGATGTTGGACGCCGAGCTGTTAAACGCCGTCAAGGCCGCCATGCGCGGCGAGATGGACTCCGTGACCGTGTACGAAGGCGCCGCCGCGGCGGCGACCGGCCAGGTCAAGGAGTTCTTCGTCGAACGGGCCGAGACCGAGAAACGTCACTTCAACTATCTCTTGGACTTCTATAAAAACAAGACCATCAACCTGAACCCGGAGCGCAACGCCGCCGCCGAGATCTCCGGCGGCTGGAAGTCGGCCATCGTGGGCGAGGCCTTCGTCAAGCAGGTAGCCTCGTCGAGGCAGCTCACGGCGGCCGTGGCCGCGGCCCTGCACCTGGAGGCCGACTCCATCCGGCTCTACCGCGACTGGGCCGCCCGCGCCGAGGGCGCAGAGCTCAAGGCCCTCCTGTCAACCTTGGTCGAATGGGAGGAGCGTCATTACGCAGACCTCCTCCTCATCCAGTCGGAGATGGAGCGCCACTACTTCGACATCAACAACTTCGAGCCGTTCTAGTTAGCGCGCGGCCTCCGGCCATAAACCGGGGGCCAGGCGCTACCAGCGGTTGTACACGTCCTCGGCGAAGCCCAGGAAGCGCTCGAGCTTAATTTCCTTACCGTCATCGAGCCTGCACGTTCCGTTAAACTCCCCGAACACCTGGTGCTGCCTCGAGACGACGGGGCCGATGGCCGTGTCCGCCCGCCGGTCGACCAAGGGGCTGAAATCCATCTCGAAGCGTCCGTCCGAGCTTGAGAAGCGCCAGGGTTTCATGTAATCCGCCTCGTCGATATGGAAAAGGACCTCGTCTAGCTTATGGACCTTACCGCGATAGATGAGCGCGTTCTCGCTCGCCGGGCTGCGGTCGGAGAAGCCGTAGCCTATGTTAAAGCCGAAGGCCTCGCCGCCTACGAGCCCCGACGCCGAGCCCCAATACCAGCGGTTCTCGTAGGTCCAGCGCCCGCGCCCCCAGTCCAGGGCGCCGAAGTCGCGTTCGGCCTGGAAACCGTACGAACGGCCGCCGAGCTCGAAGGAGCCGGAGGCCGGCATGCAGTTGATCTTGCGATTGTAGTAGAAGGCGCTCCGCTTCTCGGCCCAGGAGGTGGCGATGTTCATGCTCTCGAGCTCAGCAGGCTGATCCAGCTCAATCCGGCCCGAAAGGCCCTTGTCGCCCGCGGCGTCCGCTATGCCCGGGGCGGAGAATTCGAGCGAACGCCGGACGGAACCGCCCTCGCCTCGCGCGTAGGAGAGCCGCAGCGACAGCTTGGCGTCCCGGTAGGCGATTTCGCCCGCATCGCTATCGGGGCCGAAACCGGCGCGGCCTAAGGGGAAGTGCCGCAGGCAATCGGCCTGGCTATAGTGGCGCGCCTTGAAGTCTAGGAAGCAGATCGCGTAGAGGCCGGCGTAGCCTAGGTCGCTCGCCGTCATGGTGACGCCGTAGCGGCCGTCATGCGATAGGATCGAGTAGTAATCCCATTCCTTGACGCGCAGGGCGCTCGCCTGTATGGCGCGCCTGTCGTAGGCCCAGAGCGGGCGCCTGGCCCAGCCTTCTTCGACGATACGGCCGCGCCCGTCTAGGAGCGCCTGCGCCCGCGTTACCTCATGCTGCATGCTATCTCCTCCATGGCCGCGACGAGCGAGCTCCGGTCGGGGAAGGCGGCCTGGAACAGCGCGGCGTTGCCGCCCCCCTTGCCGCCCTTCGCCGAGGCTATCGGCCTCGCCGCCGCCGAGACGTCGAGCCCGCCTTCGGGCCGCGCCGCGACCAGCTTCAGCTCCCGGAGGCCGGCGACGACGGCTATCCGTCCCGCCGCGGCCAGGGCCTTGGCCAAGGCCTGTGCGCCCTCCACGCCTTCGTCGTCCAGGGACAGGGCCACGGGCCCGGGCGGCGAGCTTGAGGCCAGCGCGCCCGCCCTCGCCGACCATAGCTCGGCCTTGGCGGCCCTCAAATCGGCTTCGAGCCCCTCGGCGCGGGCCTTAAGCGCGGCGAAGCGCTCCGGGAGCGAGGCCTCGTTCGCGCCGGCCAGCGCGGCCATCTCCCTGGTCCCGGCCGCCAAGGCCGCGTAATCGCGATAGGCCCTGCCGCCGGCCAGGAAGTAGAGCCTGGTCATGCCCTTATAGCGCTCCGCGCGCAGTATCCTGAAGGCGCCTATGGCCGCGGTAGAGCGCAGGTGGGTTCCGGCGCAGGGGGTGTAGTCGATGCCGTCTATCTCTAAGATGCGGAGGACCGCCTCGCCCTCGGGCGGCCGCCGCCTCAAGGGGAAGCTATCCGGGTCCTCGGGCGGACAGAGATGCGTTATAATCCTATAGCCCTCGCGAATTGCGCCGATCACCGCCTCCTCGAGATGGTCGGCGTCGGCGCGGCTCAGCTCGGGCAGGTCGAGGTCTATCGAAGAATACGCCTCCCCTAAGTGGAACGAGCGCGTCGGCGCGCCCAGGAGCCTGAGGGCCGTGGCCGAGAGGAGGTGCTGGGCCGTATGCTGCTCGCTATGGTCCGCCCGCCGCGCCGCGTCCAAGGCGCAGGCTAGCGCGGAGCCGGGAGCCGGCAGGTCGGCCGGCGTCGAGGCGGCCGACGCCTCGAGGCGGTGGACGATGTCGTCGCCTTCGTAGCCGACCCAAGCCAGGGGCAAGCCGGCTACGGTGCCCAGGTCGCAGGGCTGGCCGCCGCCCTCGGGGTAAAAGACGCTACGGTCTAGGATCAGGCCGGGGCCGCTCGCCGCGTCGGAAGGGGGGAGAACCTCTATGACGACGGCCTCGCATGCATCGAGCTCGGGCCGATCGTAGAACAGGGCTTGCGTTCGCATGGCCATGAGGATAGCACGGCCCCTCCGAGCCGTAAAGCGAGGCTCCCCGCCGGCGGCGCTCGGGTCTCCCGCCGCTTCCTACGCGCTTAAGGCCGTAGCTCGAGGACGAAGCGCAGGCCCGGCCCCTCGCCCCGCCGTTCGTAGCGCCAGAGCGCCTTGAGCTGCGCGGCCAACGCCTCGATGAGCGTGAGGCCGAGCGACGAGTCGGGCTCGGGAAGCCCGCCCGAGCGCGGGCCCGGGCCGTCATCCTCCACGGCTAGCCGGATCGTACCCGGCGCGTCGTTCGCGAAGCCTAGGCGTACGGCGAGCTTGCCTCCGCCTGTAGGGAAGGCGTGCTCGAGCGCGTTCGACGCGGCCTCGGCCAGGATCAAGGCTAGGGGTATGGCCCGCTCTACGCTCAGGTGCAGGTCGAGGCAGCTCAGGTCATAGGAGAGCTCGACGTCGCGGAGCTCCGCCTCGTAGAACAGGGCGTTGACGACGTTCCGGACGAGGGAGCAGAGCTCGAGCTCGGCGAAGCTCTCGGCCGCCAGGAGCTGGCCGTAGACCATGGCCATGGTATCGATGCGCCGTTTGGTCTTGGCGAAGGCCGCGGCCTCCTCGTTCGAGCCGGCTAAGCCTAGCCCCAGGTTTAAGAGGCTGCCGATAACTTGAAAATTATTCTTAACGCGATGATGCACTTCTTTTAAGAGCGCTTCTTTCTCGTCGACCAGCCTCTCGAGCTCGCTCTCGCGCTCCTCCAAGGTCCGGACCGTATCCATGAGCTCCAGCTGCTTGGCCTCAAGATCCCGAATCTTCTCCTTCAGCTGCGGGTAGTAGCTCTTGCGCGCCGAGCCCGAGCCCAGGCCGATGATGCGTTCGCGGACGGCGCGCGCGTCGTCCGGTTCAGGCGACGGGGAGGACGGCCGCATAGAGCGCCTCGATCTCGGACGCCTCGGGGCGCCGGGGATTGGTGACGACGCAGGGGTCGGCGAGCGCCATCGCGGCCAAGTCCGAGACGGCGCGGCGCGATAACGGCTCTATCTGGACGCGCTCCCCGAGGCCGAGCCTACGGCGGAGCTCGGCTAGGCCCTCGCCGACGACCCCGGCTATCTCGTCGGCGGGAGCCCCTGTGAGGGGCCGGCCGAGCAGGACCTCGCCGAGGGCGGCGTAGCGCTCCGGAGCCGCCGGGCAATTGAAGGCCACCGCGTGCTCTAAGAGCAGGGCGTTGCAGAGGCCGTGGGGCAAATCCAGGAGCCCGCCCATAGCGTGGGCCATGGCGTGCACGACGCCCAGGCTGGCGTTGGAGAAGGCTAATCCGGCGAGCAGGCTCCCCATCATCATGCGCGATCGCGCGGCGAGGTCGTCCGGCCGCTCGACGGCGAGCGGCAAGGAAGCGGCGATCAAGCGCACCGCCTCGAGCGCGTGGAGGTCGGTGACCGGGCTCGAAGCGTTCGAGGCGTAGGCCTCGAAGGCGTGGGTCAGGGCGTCCATGCCGGTCTCGGCGCTTAGCTCCGCGTCCATGGTCACGGTCGTCTCGGGATCGCTCAGGCTGATGTCGGGGACCATGCCCTTGCTGATGATGGCTATCTTGGTGCGGCGCGCCAGGTCTAGGATGATGGCGAACTGCGATAGATCGGCCGCCGTCCCCGCCGTGGTCGGCACGCAGACTAAGGGCGGCATGGGCTGGGGTACGTTATCGACGCCTTCGAAATCCAGGACGTGGCCGCCGTTCGTCGCGACCGCGCCTATGCCCTTGGCGCAATCCATGGGGCTGCCGCCGCCGACGGCGACGATCATGTCGCAACGCTCGCGCAGGAACAGCTCGGCGCCGGCCATGACCTCCGCGTCGCGGGGATTGGGGCTTACGTCGTAGAAACGGGCGAAGTCGGCGCCGGCGTCCTGGAGCTGGGCCTCCACCCGCCCCGCCCAGCCGGCCGCCGCGACGCCCTCGTCGCTGACGATCAGCGGCCGTGAAGCCCCGAAAGTCGCGGCGTACTCGGCGCAACGGGCCATGGCGCCTCTGCCGAAGATAAACTCGGGCGCGACGAATTTCCGCAGGGCGACGAAGGGATCTTCCATGCCGATTAAGTATAGGCGAATCCGGAGTCGACGCAAGCGGGCGAGACTAAGGTCGGCGACGCCCGTTTACGCCTAGCGTAGGCCGTAGAAATGGCGCTCGAGATATACGACGCGTTCGGCGGCCGCCCGCCAGCGCGGGCTCCGGGGGTATTCGTCGCGGACGCGCTTATAGTTCTCATGGGCTTCCTTAATGTCCCGAAACGGCGTGTCCTGTTCGTAGGCTAGTCCGTAGAGATAGAAGAGCTCGTCGCTACCGCGCCTAAAGAGCTCGACGTAGCGGTCGAGGGCGTCGAGGGCCGAGCGCACGCGGCGCGCGTCGAGCTCGGAGCGGGCGAAGGCCAGGAGTGCTTCAGGTTCTCGTATGGAGGCCAGGGCCGAGGCCGACGAAGCTTGCGCCGGGGCGACGGGGCTTACGGGAACCGAAGCCTCCGCCTCCGGCGAAGGCGTTAACGCGGCGCCCGCGTCCTGGGTCGCGTCATGGCCCGCGTCCTGGGTCGCGTCATGGCCCGCGTCCTGGCCCGCGGCGCTCGTCGCCGGGACCGTCGGCTGCGTGGCGGCCTGAGCCTGACTCGGGGCTTGGCCGACGTCGCGCACCGACACCTGAGCCAGGATCGTCTCGCGTTCGCCGCTGACCGGATCGTTCCGTTGGAAGCGGAGGAGATAGTCGTCGCTCCGTTCCGGCCTTAAGGTGAAGACGGCCTCGTTACCCTCGAAGCGCCTGGTCTCGAAGCGCAGGCCGTCTTTACCGTCCTCGTCGCCCAGGTAGGTCCAGCCCGAGCCTAAAAGCCTGATCTCGAAACGTTGGTTGCGCGTCGCCTCTATCTGGCGGTCGGGCTTAGGCGGCTCGACGGGCGACGCGATCCGCTGCGTAGACGGAGGAGGGCTTGGGATGGGCGCCGGCGCGGGAGTCGCTTGGGTCGTCGGGGCCGGAGCCGCCGCCGCGGGCGGGCTCGGCGCGGCGGGGGCCTGGCTAGCCGTCCGAGGCGCAGGGGTCGCGGGAGTCGCGGGCGCCGGCGTCGTCCGCTGGGGAGCCGGAGCGGGCGCCGGCGGGCCTGCCGGCGCCGCGGCCGGCGCGGCCGCGGGGGGCGGGGTCGGCTCGTCCATGGAGCCGCGCAAGCCCGAGCCGGGCGCTTCTTGCAAGCGCGATAATACGGTCACGTCGACCCGAGGTGGCGTTTCGTCGCCCGACTCGCTCGGAGAAGCTGCTTGCGTCGACGCCGGCGAGGCTCCCTCGGGCCGAGGCGGCGGCTCGGGCGCGGTTAGCGCGAGCTCTACGGTCTCGGGCCCGGGCGCGCTCAGGCGAAAGCCCTCGATGACGGCCGGTTTCTCGTCGGGCGCGGCTTCCGGCGCCGGCGAGCTGACGCAGGACGAAACGAGGGCGGCTATGCATAGGAGGGAGGCAGCGAGCCGAAGGAGACGGGCGGGCCCTGTAGAGCTACGGTAGCGTATCATATAGCGATTCAAGCTCGGCAACCCTCCGCGCCCTTAGGGCTTCGACGTCGAAGCGCCAGGTCCGCGGACTTAAGGCCGCGGCGTCCGCCTCAGTATAGCGCAGCTTCCTCGGCCGGGCCAGCGGAAAGGGTAGCTCGCCGGGCGCGGGCGGAGGGAGCGAAAGCTCATCGAAAAACTCGTAGCCCGAGCCCGCTCGCGCGGGGACCTCGCTTCCGCGGCCGCCCGATGCGCCGAGCGCGGCTATGGCCGCGAGCGCCAGGCCCAGACCGATCGCGGCCAGGCCGGCGATCAGAAGGGGCCGGGGCAAGCGGCGGAGCGCCTCGCGCAGGGCCGCGAGCTTGACCTGGGGCTCCGGCAGGCGCACGGCCTAGGCCTCCTCCGGCTCCGGCGCGGAGGCCGGCAGCGCGCCGGACGCCTCGGCCGGCGCGAGTTCCCTGCCCTCCTCGTATTCCACGTCCTCCTCGTCGAAGAGGCCGATGGGCTCGGGCACGCGGATGTCCTGGCCGTCGGAGCGTTCCAGGCGCACCGAGATGACCTTGGTCACGCCCGACTCCTCCATGGTAACGCCTAGGAGCGCGTCGGCGCCGGTGACGGTCTTCTTGTTGTGCGTGATGACGATGAACTGGCTGGCGCGCCCGAACTCCCGCAGGAGGTTCACGAAACGGATGACATTCTGCTCGTCCAGGGCCGCGTCGATCTCGTCCAGGAAGCAGAAGGGCGAGGGCCGTACCATGTACGTGGCGAAGAGGAGGCCGATGGCCGTGAGGCTCTTCTCGCCGCCGGAGAGCAGCGATATGTTCTCGAGCTTCTTCCCCGGCGGCTGGGCGTAGATCTCGATGCCTGACTCTAGGACGTGGTCGGGATCGACGAGCCTAAGCTCGCCGCGGCCGCCGCCGAAGAGCCGCCTGAAGAGGTTATGGAAATTCTTCTTGATGCGGTTATAGGTCTCCAGGAAGAGCTGGGCGCTCTCGTCGCGTATCTCCTGGGTGATGCGCTTCAGGTCGTCGCGGGCCTTGGTAAGGTCGTCGATCTGGGTAGTTAAGAACTCATAGCGCTCTTTAACCTCGACGAATTCCTCGGGCGCCATCAGGTTGACCGAGCCTAGGTCCTTGAGCTTCATCTTGCGGTCGGCCAGGCGGTCGCGTAACTCGGGCACGCCGGCGCGGATCTCGTACATGCGCTCCTCGAATTCCACGAGGTCGCGGCCGTACTGCTCCTTGAAGTTCTCCTTGATATTGCGTATCTCGGTCTCGGTCTGGGCCAGGCCTAGGTGCAGGCGCTCGAGCTCGTTCTGGCAGGAGCCCAGGCGGTCCATCTTCTTACGGAGCTCCTCCTGGCGCTTGCCCAGGTCGGTGTTCTTGATCGCGATGTCCTTCTCCAGGCGCTCGAGCTCGGCCGTCAGGTCGCGGCCCTTCTTCTCGATGTCGGCGATCTCCTCGTCGATGGACGACAGGTCGTCCTGCGCCTCCTCTAGGCGGCGCTCGTCCAGGGAGACCTCCGCCTCGAGCTCGCGGAAGTAGCCCTCCTGGCTGGCTATCTCGCGCCGTATCAGGGCCAACGACTCCTCGGCCGCCTGGACCTGGGTCTGCATGCGGATGCGGTTGCCGCGGAGCTCCTCCAGGGTCTTGCGATACTCGTCGATGCGCTGGGCCAGCTCGCGGTTCTCGTCGCGCAGCCGGGCGATCGTCTCGCGCCGGGCTACGATGCCGTCCTTGAGCTCGCCCATGCGGGCGTCCAAGGCGCGCTTCTTGGTGATGATGCCCTCGGGCGACAGGAACTCGTCGATGAAGCTGGGCGTGGTGCGCCTATACGCCTCGTAGCGCTCCTTGAGCTCCTTGGCGCGCTCGGCGGCCTCGGCCATGGCGGCGCCGGCGCTCTCGATGAGGGCGCGCGCCTGGGGCGAGCCGTAGTCCTTGATCTTAACCAGGTCGTCCAGGATGGCGGCCTTGCCCGAAAGGCGCGCCATGATCCCGGCTATGAGCGACTCGATGGCCTCCTCGGCGGCGCGGCGCTCGGCGGCCGAGTAGCCGCTCTCCTTGAGCCGAGCGTCCAGCTCGCCCACGATATCTTCGGTGATCGCGTCGAGCTCGTCCTGGGCCTCGGAAAGGAGGGCCTCGGACTCGCGGATCTCGCGCTCGGCCTTGGCTATGGCCCTATCGTTGGCTTCGATGCGCTCCTCGGCCGCCTTGATGCTGCCCTCGAAGCCCTGGATGTTCTTCTCGATCTCGGCGATGCGGCCCTTGTGCCCGCGCAGGATCTCCTGCTTCTCGTCCTCGTCCTCGCGCAGGCCCTCGAGCTTCTCGGCCAGGGCGCGGAGCTTGAGCTTGGCCTGGTCGATCTTGGCGCGCGACTCGGAGACGCGCTCGGCCAGGAGCTTACGCTCCTTCTCCTTGCCTACGCGCTCCACGGCCAGGCCGTAGACCGTCTTCTGCACGTCGACGAGCTTGGCCTCCATCGTGTTGACGATGTCCAGGTTCTCCTCGAGCGACATGTTGATGTCGTCGATCTGGCGCTTGACCGCGTCGCGCTCGGCGGTCTTGCTCGCGATGTCGCCGTCGCGCCGCTCCTTCTCGTTCACGAAGCCGCGGAGCTTTAAGAGGTGCAGGTCGAGCTCGGCGTTGAAGAGCTCGTCGCGCAGCGAGCGATAGGCCAGGGTCTTCTCGGACTGGGCCTTCAGGGTGTCGTAGCTGCGCTTGACCTCGCCGAGTATGCCCTCCACCTGGCGCATGTTCTCCTCGGTGCGCTCGAGCTTGAGCTCGGCCTCGCGCGAGCGGACCTTGTGCTTGGTGATGCCGGCGGCCTCCTCGAAGAGGTAGCGCCGCTCCTCGGGCTTGC
>CALKWG010000394.1 GCA_938004315.1 uncultured Spirochaetaceae bacterium | reverse complement strand
TCTTGATTGCGATAAAGGGCTGAATACCGATTCGATGGGCGTTTTTTTGCCGATGACGACGAAGAAGGCCGTCGACTGCCTGGGCGGAAGGGGTTAGGTACGTCGTGCGGTGCCGAAACAACCTTCTTGACGCCTTTGATCGCCCCTTTGGCCGTCATGATGAATCAAGCTTTTTGGCATATTAGGGCTGGCCTCACTATAGCTCAGTACGGAGTAGCTGTCAAAGAAAAACCCGCCGGGCGGCGGGTTTCCTTCAAACGGTCCGAGCGTCGGGCTTCGCCGTCGAGATGACGAGATCCGACCGCCCGGCTAGGCTTCTATATTCGCGGTGAGATAGTCCCAGAACTCCGCCGGGTAGATCTCGGGCTTGGGCGGCGCGGGCGGCGGCGGGGGCGGGAGGCTCGCCTTGTAGGCTTTCTCCCGGACGCCTTTTAAGAATTTGTCGGCTACGCTCGGGAAGAGCTCGAGGAGGAGCTCTTCCTTCTCGTCCGAGGCGAGGCGGACGCCGCCGAATTCGGCGAGCTCGGGATTAGGTTGCTTGGCGTACTTGCTCGTATCGTAGGGGGTTTCGTCGCGGATGCCGGCGATCTTCAGCCTAAACTCGGGGTCGATAGGGAAGGGGGTTTTCCCGTACGAGCCTTTGACGAGATCGATGAAGTTCTTCGAGACGTTAGTATAGAAGGGCTTGCCTTGGCTGCGGTCGACGACGCAGTTGACGGCCTGGGCGCCTACGATCTGGCTCGTCGGGGTGACGAGGGGCGGGACGCCGGCGTCGAGCCTGACTTGCGGGACGATATGCAGGACCTCCTCGACGAGGTGCTCGAGCTTCAGGTCCTTGAGCTGGCTCATCATGTTGGTGTACATGCCGCCGGGGATCTGCGCCCGCCTCACGATGTCGTCCGGTTCGGGGTAGTTGAAGGCGGCTTCGATGCGCTGGCAGAGGCGAAGGACTTCGGCCGTCTTGCCTTGTACGGCCGCCTCGGCGGCGCCGTCGAGGAGGCTAGACAGCTCGGGGCTCGGCGTAAAGCTCGTAAGGTCGATTACAGGAGGCAGGCGCTTGTACTGGTCGAAGGGGGCGAGCTCGGTGCGTATATGCCTAAGCTCGGCGTTGATGGCCGCGACGGCCGCTTTGTTGACGCCGGTCTCCAAGCCGAGCCGCGAGGCGAGGAGTTCGATGATCTCGTAGGCCGGCGCCGCGGGGCCGCCGGAGAAGTTCATGATGACCGTATCGACGATGTCGACGCCGTTGGCCATGGCCATGAGGAGGCTGGCCGTGCCGAAGCCCGGGGTGCAGTGGGTATGCAGGTCGATCGGTACGCCGACTTCGGCTTTGAGCGCTTTGATGAGCTCCGAGCTGGTGGCGGGATCGATGAGGCCGGCCATGTCCTTGATCGTGATCATGTCGGCGCCGAGCGCGGCGAGCTGTTTGGCTTTCCTGACGTAGTAGGGGATGTTGAAAAGCTGGCCGGGCAGTTTCTTGCCCTTCATGAAGGCTTGGAGGCGCTCCTTGAAGGTGAAATGTGGATCGACGGTGTAGCAGACGGCGCAATCCGCCATGCCGCCGTTTTCCTTGACGAAGCGTATGGTGGCGGTCATGTTATCGATGTCGTTCAAGGCGTCGAAGACGCGCATGATGTCGATACCGGAGCGGACTGAATTTCGGCAAAAGCCTTCTATGACCGAGTCAGGATAGGGGTTGTAGCCGAAGAGATTGCGCCCGCGGGAGAGGGCGGTGAGCTTCGAGGCGCCGGCTACGCCGTCGCGTATGCTTTCGAGCCTGGTCCACGGGTTTTCGCCGAGGAAACGCATGATCGAATCGGGCACGGCGCCGCCCCAAACCTCCATGGCGTAGAAGCCGGCTTCCTTATAAAAGGGGAGTACGCGGTCGACTTGAGCTTGGGTCATGCGGGTAGCGAACTGAGACTGCTGGCCGTCACGCAAGGTTAGATCGCGGATGGACAGGCGCTTGCTCATTGGATGCCTCCTAGGGGTTTGCCAAAGCGTCGCCGAATAGGGCATACAAACTCTGGTCACCTACTAGTATATATGAAGCGCTCTTCGTATGGAAGCTTTATGCACGAGTTAATATGCAAATTTCGAATATCAAAACAAGTATTTCAACATAATTACGAATATTTCAACAATCGCACCTACTAACACTTTGACACAGTCTAATTTGTAGGGTATCCTAACTATCAAGTTCCGTTATGCTCGCAGTATCTCAGCGCCGGCCCAGAAAAAAGGCCACGCGGTGTTTGCCGCGTCGCGACGGACAAAACCGAGAGTGTAGGACTATGAGCGAACAGAAGAAAGCCTACGAACACGTTATTCGGGAACGCTGGTGCAAGGGATGCAATATCTGCGTCGCCTTTTGCCCAAAGCAGGTGCTGACGCTCCGTAACGGCAAGGTCTTCGCCGAGAGGCCGGATCAGTGCATAGGTTGCCGGCTCTGCGAGCTCCGCTGCCCCGATTTCGCCATAGAGGTCCGCGAGCGCGGGAGCGGCGAGGGCGAATCGCGCGACGCTTCCAACGTCGATTATGAAATTAAGCCGGAGGCCCATCATGACTAAGGCTAAGCTCATGCAGGGTAACGAGGCCTGTACCCTCGGCGCCCTGGCCGCGGGCCTGGACTTTTATGCGGGATATCCTATTACGCCGTCGACGGAGATAGCCGAGCTTTGCGCCGAGGAGCTTCCCAAGGTCGGCGGGAAGTTCGTCCAGATGGAGGACGAGATCGGCTCGGCCGCCGCCATCATCGGCGCGTCGCTGACCGGCCGAAAGACCATGACCGCGACGAGCGGCCCCGGCTTCTCGCTTATGCAGGAGCTGATCGGCTACGCCGGCATAGCCGAGGTGCCCATCGTTATCGTGAACGTGCAACGCGTCGGCCCGAGCACCGGCCAACCTACCTCGCCGGCCCAGGGCGATCTCATGCAGGCCCGTTGGGGCACGCACGGCGACCATCCGGTCGTGGTGCTGGCGCCCGGCAACGTGAAGGAATGCTTCGAGCTGACCGTCAAGGCCTTCAACATCGCCGAAGACTATCGGGTTCCCGTGGTGGTCCTGACCGACGAGGTCATCGGCCATATGCGTGAGAAAGTCGTGCTGCCCGAGCAGGCCGAGCTCAAGGTGTCGCGCCGCAAGATGCCCGAAGCGCCCGGCGGCTATAAGCCCTACGAAGCGGACGACGACGGCGGCGTGCCGCTCATGGCCAGCTTCGGCCAGGGCTATCGCTATCATGTGACCGGCCTCTTCCATGACGAGACCGGTTTCCCGTCTAACAAGGGCGATATCACCGACCGTTTCCTACGGCGCCTATGCCGCAAGGTGGAGAAGGCCGAACCCGTCATTCGCGACTACGTCACCGAATCGACGGACGACTGCGAAGTCTTGGTGGTGGCCTTCGGCTCTTCGGCCATGAGCTCGCTCTCGGCCGTGCGCCAAGCCCGCGCCAAGGGCGTGAAGGCCGGGCTCTTCCGCCCCAAGACCGTCTTCCCCTTCCCCGAGGAGGCCCTGAAGGCTATCGCCGCCAAGGCGAAGCGCATCATCGTGCCGGAGATGAACCTCGGCCAGCTAGCCCTGGAGATAGAACGCCTGGCCGGCTGCAAGACGCCGGTAGAGCGACTCTCTAAGGTGAACGGCGAGCTCTTTAAGCCGGAGGAGATCCTGGCCCGCGTCATGGGAGGCGCTAAATGAGCGATATCCTCAAGTACTTTAGGCAGAACCGCCTGCCCCATATCTGGTGCCCCGGCTGCGGCCACGGCACCGTGACCGGCGCGCTCGTGCGCGCCGTCGGCAAGCTGAAGCTGGATAAGAACAAGGTCGTGGTGGTCTCCGGCATCGGTTGCTCGAGCCGCGCCCCCGGCTACCTCGACTTCGATACCCTGCACACAGCCCACGGCCGGGCGCTGGCCTTCGCCACCGGCATCAAGCTGTCGCGGCCCGAGCTCAAGGTCATCGTCATGACCGGCGACGGCGATTGCACGGCCATAGGCGGCAATCACTTCATCCACGCCGCGCGCCGCAACATCGACATCACGACCATCGTCATGAACAACAATATCTACGGCATGACCAGCGGCCAGTACTCGCCCATGACGCCCAAGGGCATGCTCGGCACGACCGCGCCCTACGGCAACGTGGAGCGCAGCTTCGACCTGGCCAAGCTGGCGGTCGCCGCCGGCGCCACCTACGTCGGCCGCGGCACCGCCTACCACGCCGTGCTGCTCGAGGACCTCATCGAGAAGGCGCTCCTCAATAAGGGCTTCTCGGTGGTCGAGGCCGTCACGCAGTGCCCGACCTACCTGGGCCGGAAGAACAAGATCGGCACCGCCGTCGACATGCTCAACTGGTTCAAAGAGAGCGCGGTCAACGTGAAGGCCGCCGCGGCGCTTCCGCCGGAGAGGCTGGCCGGTAAGTTCCTGATCGGCGAGCTCCATAACCAGCCGGAGCCGGAGTTCACCGCCGAGTATGCGGCCCTGGTGAGCCAGGTGCGCCGTAAATACGATAATTTCCAGGGGGAGGTGCGCGAATGCGGACAGAATTCCGACTAAGCGGCTCGGGCGGCCAAGGCCTCTTGCTCGCCGGCATCGTGTTGGCCGAGGCCGCCATCCTCGAGGACAAGAACGCCGTGCAAACCCAGAGCTACGGCCCCGAGGCCCGCGGCGGCGCGTCCAAGGCCGAGGTCGTCATCTCCCCCGAGGATATCGACTATCCCAAGGCGACCGACCCCGACTTCCTCCTCGCGCTGACGCCAGAATCGTACAAAAGTTACGGCCCGCTCATGGGTAAGGGTACCATCATCGTGGACGCCTCGGTGCCTTTGAATCCCGAGATCAAGGCCAGGACCTTGTCCATTCCCATACTGAAGACCGCGTCGGAGGACTTGGGTAAGAAAGTCGTCGCCAATATCGTGGCCCTCGGCGCGCTGGCCGGCGTCTCTGGCATCGTGGCCGAGCAAACCCTGGCCCTGGCGGTGAAGAATAGGGTTCCCAAGGGGACCGAAGAGCTGAACCTAAGCGCGCTTAAGAAAGGCTTCGAGCTGGCCAAAGCGGCCCGCGCGTAGACCGAAGCTACCGGAGGCGCGGAGGCGTCCGCGGCGACGATCGATGCTCCCCGGGGGCGATCGGCGTCCGACGGCGCCCCCCGAGCCTATCCCCTTACGATAGGAGTACGCGATGAACGACATGGATGCCGTCAAGAAAGGCGCCGAGGCGTACGAGGCCGGGGTCGAAAAATCTCTAGGCAAGTTCCCCGAGCGCAAGAAGGATTTCGTGACCGGCTCGAAGGCCCCGGTCGCCAGGCTCTATACCCCGGTCGATACGGCCAAGATCGATTACCTTCGGGATATCGGCTTCCCCGGCGAGTATCCGTATACCCGCGGCGTGCAGAATACGATGTACCGCGGCCGCTTCTGGACCATGCGCCAGTACGCCGGCTTCTCCACCGCGGAGGAGTCCAACAAGCGTTATAAATTCCTCCTTGAGCAGGGGACGACGGGCCTCTCGGTCGCCTTCGACCTGCCGACCCAGATAGGCTACGACTCCGACCACGCGCTCTCCCAGGGCGAGGTGGGCAAGGTCGGCGTGGCCATCGACTCCCTGGCCGACATGGAGATCCTGTTCGACGGCATCCCCCTCGACAAGGTCTCCACCTCGATGACGATCAACGCGCCGGCTTCGGTGCTCCTGGCTATGTACATCGCCGTGGCCGAGAAGCAGGGCGTGGGCGCCGACAAGCTCAACGGCACCATCCAGAACGATATCTTGAAGGAATACGTGGCGCGCGGCACCTACATCTTCCCGCCCGAGCCGTCGATGCGCCTGATCACCGACATCTTCGCCTACTGCTCCAAGGAAGTGCCGAACTGGAACACCATCTCCATATCCGGCTATCACATCCGCGAGGCGGGCTCTACCGCGTCGCAGGAGGTGGCCTTCACCATCGCCGACGGCATCGCCTACGTCGAGGCCGCGGTCAAGGCCGGCCTGGACGTGGACGATTTCGCGCCGCGCCTGTCGTTCTTCTTCAACGCGCATAACGACCTCTTCGAAGAGGTGGCCAAGTTCCGCGCCGCCAGGCGCGTCTGGGCCAAGCTCATGAAGGAGCGCTTCGGCGCCAAGAATCCCAAGAGCTGGATGCTGCGCTTCCACACCCAGACCGGCGGCTCGACGCTCACGGCCCAGCAGCCGGATAACAACATCGTCCGCGTGGCCATCCAGACCCTGGCGGCCGTGCTCGGCGGAACCCAGTCGCTGCACACCAACTCCAAGGACGAGGCCCTCGCCCTGCCCACGGAGGACTCGGTGCGCATCGCGCTACGCACCCAGCAGATCGTGGCCTACGAGTCGGGCGCGGCCGAGACCGTGGACCCGCTGGCCGGCTCCTACTACGTGGAGAGCCTGACCGAGCGCATCCAGGCGGAGGCCGAGTCCTACATCGCCAAGATCGACTCCTTAGGCGGCGCGGTGAAGGCCATCGAGAAGGGCTACGTCCAGCAGGAGATCCAGGACGCCGCCTACGCCTACCAGATGGACGTGGAGTCCGGCGAGCGCGTCGTGGTCGGCATGAACAAGTTCCAGATTAAGGAAGCCCCGCCCAAGGGGCTCCTGCGGGTAGACCCGATCGTGGGCGAGCAGCAGGCGGCCAAGCTCAAGGCCCTGCGCGCCAAGCGCGACCAAGCCAAGGTCGACGCGGCCCTGGCGGCCGTCAAGGCCGCCGCCGCGGGCGGCGACAACCTCATGCCTCCCATACTGGCGGCCGTCAAGGCCTACGCTACCTTGGGCGAGATTTGCGACGTCATGCGCGGCGTCTTCGGCGAGTACCAGCAGAAGGTCATCCTCTAAAGGCAGGTGGATATGGAACGTAAGATACGCGTACTGGTAGCCAAGCCCGGCCTGGACGGCCACGACCGCGGCGCCAAGGTCATAGCCCGCGCCCTGCGCGACGCCGGCATGGAGGTCATCTACACCGGCTTAAGGCAGACGCCCGAGCAGATCGTCGGCGCGGCGATCCAGGAGGACGTCGACGTCGTCGCCATGAGCATACTCTCGGGAGCGCACAATCACCTGTTCCCGCGGGTGGTCGATCTCCTGAAGGAGAAGGGCGTGGACGACGTCCTGGTAATAGGCGGCGGCGTGATCCCCGACGACGACATCCCCGGCCTCAAGGCCGCCGGCATAGCCGAGGTCTTCACCCCCGGCACGCCCACCTCGGTCACCATCGACTACATCAAGCAGAACCTTAAACGCAAGGCCTAGTCCCATGGCTCACGCGCCCCTCCTCGCCGAGCGGGCGCGGGCCCAGGACGCCCGCGCCGTAGCCCGCCTGATCAGCATGGTCGAGCGGGAGGACGGCTCGCGCCTGCCTGAGCTCAAGGCCCTTCATCAGTGGACCGGCCGGGCCCACGTGATAGGCATCACCGGCCCGCCGGGCGCCGGCAAGAGCACGCTCACCGACAAGCTGGTCGCCGAGCTCCGCGGCCGCGGCCGCACGGTCGGCGTCGTCGCCATCGACCCTTCGAGCCCCTTTACCGGCGGCGCTATCCTGGGCGACCGCATCCGCATGAACCGCCACGCCACCGACGAGGGCGTCTTCATCCGTAGCCTGGCTACGCGCGGCCACTTGGGCGGCCTGTCGCGCGCGACCGCCGAGACGGTGCGCGTCCTCGACGCGGCCGGTTATCAAGATATCATCATCGAGACCGTCGGCGTAGGCCAATCCGAGGTGGACGTGGTACGCCTGGCCGACACCATCGTCTTGGTCTCCGTCCCCGGGCTCGGCGACGACATCCAGGCCATCAAGGCCGGCGTCATGGAGATAGGCGACGTCTTTTGCGTGAACAAGGCCGACAAGGACGGCGCCGAGCGCGTGATACGCGAGATCCGCGCGATGCTGGAGACCGCCGTGCTGAACGGCGCGGCCACCCGCTTCTCCGAGCTCTACGGCGCCCTGGCGGCGATGGGCCTGGGGCCCGACGCGAAGGCCGGGCCGGGGCCCGGCGCGGGGGAAGCGTCGTTCGCGGGCGCCGCCGCCGCGGACGAAGACGCCGCCGGCGGCTACTTCCAAGCCGGGGCCGCGCACCATATAGCCAACCAAGCCCGCGGCCACGACGAGCTGGCTTTGCCGCCGGTACTGGCCACGGTGGCCGAGACGGGGCAGGGCATAAAGGAGCTCGTCGACGCGATCAAGGCCCACGAAGCCGGGCTCGCCGCGACCGGGCTTTTGGCGAAGCGCCGCGTCGAGAACCTGGCCTGGGAGCTGGGCAAGGCGGCGGCCGACAGGATACTATCTGGCCTTGAAGCGGACGAACGCCGCGGCTATCTGCGCGCCCAGGCCGAGGCCGTGCTCGGCAAAAAGACCGATTTCTACGACGCGCTGGAAGCGATAGCGCAGAGCCTTCGCGCCGGATCGTAAACGATACAGGGAGGGAAGATTTATGGTTGGGAAGATAGACCACATAGGCATCGCGGTAGCGAACCTCGACGAGACTTTGAAGCTGTACACCGATATCCTGGGCATGAAGCTCCACGGTACCGAGACGGTGGCGGAGCAGAAGGTACGCGTCGCCTTCCTGCCGGTGGGCGATACCGAGGTAGAGCTCCTGGAGTCCACCGAGCCCGACGGCCCTATAGCAAAATTCATCGAGAGCAAGGGCCAGGGCATCCAGCACCTGGCCTTCAGGGTGGATAATATAGAGGAGGCCCTGGCCGAGCTCAAGGCCAAGGGCGTGCGGCTCATCGACGAGGTGCCCCGCTACGGTGCTGGCGGCGCGAAGATCGCCTTCCTGCACCCCAAAGCCACCAACGGCGTCCTCGTAGAACTCTGCCAACGCGACTAAGGAGTATATAGATGCAAGAGAAACTCAAGGAACTGTCCGAGCGCCGGGCGGCTATCGTCGCCGGCGGCGGGCCCAAGCGCGTCCAGGCCCAGCACGACAAGGGCAAGATGACCGCGCGCGAGCGCGTCGAGTCCTTCCTGGACGCGGGCAGCTTCGTCGAGATCGACGCCTTCGTGGAGCACCGCGCCGCGGACCTGGGCATGGCCGAGGTGGACGCCCCCGGCGAGGGCGTAGTCATAGGCTACGGCACCGTCGACGGCCGCCTGGTCTACGTCTTCGCCCAGGACTTCACCGTCATAGGCGGCAGCCTAGGCGAGATGCACGCCGCCAAGATCTGCAAGGCCATGGACATGGCCATGAAGGTCGGCTGCCCCTGCATCGGCA
>CALKWG010000393.1 GCA_938004315.1 uncultured Spirochaetaceae bacterium | reverse complement strand
CCCTTGTCCAGGCAGTCCTGCACCGCGCCGTGGGCTATCTCGGCGGGGAAGCAGTAGGTGCTCTCGGCGCGCGCCACGCCCTCGTGCGCCACCTCCTCGGAGAGGAAGGTCCTGACGCCCAGCTCGTGGAAGAACCAGGCGTAGAGCGGGTAGAGGCTGTGGGTGGAGAAGGCGCGCGGGATGCCGACGTTGAAGCCGCGCTTAGGCTTGAAGGCGGCCGCGGGCGGGGCGAAGTCCTCGAACATGAGCTTCCGCCGCTCCTCGATATAGTCGAAGACCTTGACGTCCTTCGCGGCCTTGCGCATGTTGGCGTACTTGTTGCAGCGGCCGCCGAACATGTACGGCCGGCCATCGACCTTGAGCACCTGTATGGGGCAGAGGTTATCGCAGGCCTTGCAGGTGAACACGCGCTCGTACTCGATCTCGCGCGAGAGGAGGGCCTCCAGGTCCACCTTCGACTCGCCCAGGAGCCCCTCGGCGCGTTTTCGCTTAGCCAGGAGGGCCACGCCGAAGCAGCCGGCCAGCTCGGGCGAGGGCGGCACGAGGATCTCCTTGTCCAGCATCATGGCGAAGGCCAGGGGCACGGCGGGGTTCTTGGCCACGCCGCCCTGCAGGAAGACCTTGGCGCCCACGCTGCGGTTCCCCACGACGCGGTTCAGGTAATTAGCCACGATCGACACGACGATGCCGGCAGTGATATTTTCCTTGCTAGCGCCCTGCTGCACGGCCTTACGGATGTCGGAGTTGATGAAGGCCGAGCAGTGCTCGCCGAACTTGAGCGGCGCGTCGGCGCGGAGCGCGACCGGGCCGATGTCCTTGGCGTCGTGGATGGACAGGTCGCCGGCGGCGGACTCCTCCAAGAAGGAGCCGGTGCCCGCGGAGCAGGCCTCGTTCATGGCGTAGTCGATGGGCACGCCGTTCTTCAGGAGCACGTACTTGGCGTCCTGCCCGCCTATCTCGAAGATGGTCTCGACGCCGGGGTCGAAGTAGGTGGTACCCACGGCGTGGGCGATGATCTCGTTATAGACCCCGCCGGTCTCCAGGAACACGCCCAGGATCTCGCGCGAGGAGCCGGTGGTCGCCGCCATGCGCAGGTCGATCTTGGACAGGCCGCCGGGGCCGAGGTCGGCCTCGACCTTGGCCTTGATGGCGGCCAGGCAGCCCTTGAGCGCCTTGACCGGGTCGCCGTGGGTGCGGCCGTAGTGGCTGGCGACGATGGCGTCGCTCTCCTCGTCCACGAGGCAGGCCTTGGTCGTGGTGGAGCCGCCGTCGACGCCCAGGACGTAGCGCCGGCCGGCCTCGACCGCGGCCTCGGGCTTGTCGAAGTAGCGCACCTTGTCGACCCAGGCGGACAGGGGGCCCAGGGAGTCGAAGCGCACCTCGTTGGGCTTTAAGAGCCGCTCGAGGGAAGGCATGGGCGCGCCGGCCTCGGCGGCCATCACGGCGGCGCCGTAGGCTTCGAAGACCGAGGCGGCGGCGGGGACGACGAACTCGATCTCGGGCGCCTTCTCCCGTATGAAGCGGACGATGTGGCGGTTCAGGGTGACGCCGCCGGTCAGGACGACGCGCCCGTCGCGTATCTTGGCGCGCTTTAAGAAGTCGACCACCTTGACCGCCATGACGTCGGAGAGCGAGAGGACGATATCGTCCTTGCTCGCCTCGCGCTTATTGAGGCGATGGGTGCAGTCGCTCTTCATGAACACCGAGCAGCGGCTGGAGAGCGACATGACGCGGGCCGAGTCGGGCACCGCGGCTATGTCCTCGAGCTTCATATCCATGCGGGCCAGCTGCTGCTTGAGGAACTCGCCGGTACCCGAGGCGCATTTATTGCCGGAGAAGTTGTTGACGATCTTCCCGGACTTATCCAAGGAATAGACGACGAGGTCCTCGCCGCCCATGCTGACCGCCGCGCGCGCCCCCGCCAGCTCGGGGCCCAAGGTTGCCATGGCCGCCTCGACGCAGAGCGGCTCGGGCGTGCCCGGCGCGTTGAACAGGAAGCGGCCCTCGTTGCCGGTCACCAAAAGCGGCGTGCCCTCGGGGATATGCCCCTCGGCCATGAGCCGCCGCAGCGCCTCGTGGAAGTCGCCCTCGTGGGGGACGGACGCGGACCAGACGAGCTCGGAGCCCTCTACGAGGGCCATCTTAAGGCTGGATGAGCCGATATTAATGCCGAGGGAGCGCATGGGTAAGGACCTCTTTACGTGACCGGACTTCGGGTTTTAATAGCGCGATACCGAGGCTTGAGCCCGAAAGAGGCCAGGCGTCCGGCTCGCGCGAGCATAATATACCTCGGCCCCTGGCCGATTCAATGGGCGAAACGGGCTCGGCGATGAGGCGAACGCGGGATTAACCGAAGGCTCATGAGCGGCGGCGAAGCGCCTCAAGGCGGGTCGAGAAAGCGCTTGGCGACCCGGCTACAAGTTTGTATCATCGGCCTAGCTCATTTCGGGGGTAACGAGGCATTATGCACAGCTCTACCATGCATTCTAAGCGCTTGCGAAGAGCCGCGGCGCTTTTATCAGGTCTCTTCGGGTTCGCCTTGCTCATGGCCGCGCCGGGGGAGCTCGGCGCCCAGGCGGCCCAAGCGCCCGCAAGCCCGGGGAGCTCTGGAGCGGCCGTTTCAGGCGCCGCCGCGGCCGCCGAGTACGTCGCGCGCCTACCCGACGGGCTCTACGCCGTCTTCGACACCTTCAAGGGGCGCTTCGCCGCCTTCCTCTACCCGGAGAGGGCCCCGCTCACGGAGGCCAACTTCGTCGGCCTGGCAGAGGGCGCCTTCCCTGCCGACGGCCGGCCCTTCTACGACGGGCTGACCTTCCATCGTTACGTCGGCGGCTTCGTCATCCAGGGCGGCGACCCGCGCGGCGACGGCACCGGCGGGCCGGGCTACCGCTTCCCCGACGAGTTCGACCCGAGCCTGCGCTTCTCCGGCGCCGGCGTCTTGGCCATGGCCAACGCGGGCCCCGGGACCAACGGCAGCCAGTTCTTCATCACCCTGGCGGCGACGCCCCACCTGAACGACAAGCACACGATCTTCGGCCGCGTGGCCCTCGGTATGGACGTGGTGCAGCGCCTGCGCGCGGGCGACCGCATGACCGGCGTCTACATCGTCCGTAAGGGCAAGGCCGCCGAGGCCTTCGCCGTAGACCGCGAGGCCTTCATGAAGGCGATCGGGGCGGGCCGCTAAGCCGTGGCCGCCGAGGCGCCGCGGCTGGACGCCAGATCGGAAGAGCACACGTCTGAACTCCAGTCACCGAATACGAT
>CALKWG010000392.1 GCA_938004315.1 uncultured Spirochaetaceae bacterium | reverse complement strand
CCTATCTGGCTGGCCGCCGGGATCATCGGCGTCGTCACCTTCGGCCTATGCCTCATCGGCTGCGAGTTCGGCAAGCGCATCGGCGCCCGCTTCGAGCGCTGGGCCGAAGTCGCCGGCGGCCTCTCGCTCATCGGCATCGGCATAAAGATACTCGTCGAGCACCTCGTCGCCTGAACCGGCCGCCGTCCCGCGGCGCGCGCCGAAAGAAAAAGCCAGGCCCGCGAGGAGCCCGGCTTCCTTATCCGGCCGCCCCCGGGGCGGCGCCTGAGTCCTTACGATAGGCCCTTGATCTTGCCCGTGTCGGGGTCCAGGTCCATGCCGAGGTAGCCGGGCTTGCTGGAGAGGCCGGGCATGGTGTTGATCTCGCCGGAGAGCGGGTAGATGAAGCCCGCGCCGGCGGCCACGCGCACGTCGTTGATCGGGAAGACGAAGCCCTTGGGCGCCCCCTTCAGCGCCGCGTCGTGCGACAGCGAGTATTGGGTCTTGGCCATGCAGATGGGCAGGCGGTCGTAGCCGAGCTCGCTGAAGGTGCCGATGGCCTTCTCGGCCTCCGGCGAATAGCTTACGCGCTCCGCGCCGTAGACTTCCAAGGCTATGCGCTCGATCTTCTCCTTGATCCCAAGCTCGAGGGGGTAGAAGGGCTTTACCTCGCTCGGCCGTTCGGCCGCCTTGACGACGGCCTGGGCGAGCTCGGCCGCACCCGCGCCGCCCTCGGCCCAGTTCTTGGTGACCACGGCGTCCACGGCGCCGGCCTTCATCGCGGCCTCCCTTATCACGTCCCATTCGGCCTGGGTGTCGGTCGGGAAGGCGTTGATGGCCACGACCGCCGGCACGCCGAACTTGCGCACGATGCCCAGGTGGGCGACGAGATTGGCCACGCCCTTCTTTACGAGCTCGACGTTCTCTTCCTTGTACTCGCTGGCCAAGGGCTTGCCGGGGGTGACCTTGGGGCCGCCGCCGTGCATTTTGAGCGCCCGTACCGTGGCCACGATGACCGCCGCGTCCGGGAAGACGCCGGAGGTGCGGCACTTGATGTCCACGAATTTCTCGAAGCCCATGTCGGCGCCGAAGCCGCTCTCGGTCACCACGTAGTCGCCGACCTTGACGGCGATCAGGTCGGCGATCACCGAGGAGTTGCCGTGGGCGATGTTGGCGAAGGGGCCGGCGTGCACGAAGGCCAGCTGCTCCTCCAGGGTCTGCAGGATGTTGGGCTGGATGGCGTCTTTGAGGAGTATGGTCATGGCGCCGGCTATGCCCAGGTCCTCGGCGGTCACCGCCTTGCCGGACTTGTCGATGGCGATGACGATCCTACCGATGCGCTCGCGCAGGTCGCGCAGGTCCTTGGACAGCGCGAGTATGGCCATGACCTCGCTCGCCACGGCGATGTCGAAGCCGCTCTGGCGCAGGGGGCCGTTCTCGACGCCGTCGACGCCCAGGATCACGTTACGGAGCGCGCGGTCGTTCATGTCGAGGACGCGGCGCCAGAGCACCTGGTAGGGATCGATATTGAGCTTCTTAAGGCCCTGCTTCTCGAAGAAGGCGTCCGACCAGCGGCCTTCATGGTACATGCGGGCGTCCAGGGCGGTGGCGCAGAGGTTGTGGGCGGCCGCGACGGCGTGGATATCGCCGGTCAGGTGCAGGTTGAAGTCCTCCATAGGGACGATTTGGCTATAGCCGCCGCCGGCCGCGCCGCCCTTGATGCCGAAGGTCGGCCCCATGGACGGTTGGCGGATGGCCGCGATCGCCTTCTTACCGATGTAGCCTAGGCCCTGGGTAAGGCCTACGGTCGTGGTCGTCTTACCCTCGCCTAAGGGGGTGGGCGTGATGGCGGTGACGTCGATGTATTTCGCGCGCTTGGGGGCCGCCTCGTTCCGCTTGAGGAACTCCAGGCGGACCTTGGCCTTGTATTTGCCGTAGCCGTCGATATACTCCTCGCCGATGCCGTAACCTTCGGCCACCTGCGCGATGGGCCTGATCGTGGCGGCCTGGGCTATCTCGATGTCGCTCGGTACCGGCTTCACGCGTTCTATCGCCATTGCTTCCTCCTGGATGGTTCTCGCTCGGACCGCCCCGCCGGGGGCGAGTCGGTCCTACGCGGCGCCCGCGTCGGGCACTTCGGTCGCGCGGACGTCTATTAAAGGTAACGCCTGGGCTTGCCTGGGTCAAACGAGAGGGCCGGCGGCGCCACGGGCCGCGAGACGAACGCGGCATCTTTATGGCTTTCGGCCCGCGCGCGTTGACCGGGGCGCGGCGGCCGGGTTAGAGTGCCGCCATGTACCAATACAGGATAGAAGGCGGCCACCCCGTCAGGGGCACGGTCCGCGCCAGCGGCAACAAGAACGCCGCCCTGCCCTGCATCGCGGCCTCCTTGCTCGCCGAGGGGCCGGTTACCCTGCGTAATATCCCCGAGATAGAAGACGTCGGCGTGATGCTCGAGATCTGCTCCGCGCTCGGCGCGACGGTCGAGCGCCTGGGGCGCGACGCCTGGCGCGTCGACCCGACGGCCCTCGCGGGCGCCGACGTGCCGGTCGAGCTCGCCGCCAAGGTGCGGGCCTCCATACTCTTCGCCGGACCCCTCTTGGCCCGCTTCGGACGCGTGACGCTCCCGCCGCCGGGCGGCGACGTAATCGGCCGGCGGCGCTTGGATACCCACCTCCTGGCCCTGGAGGAGCTGGGCGCCCGCATCGAGATCAACGGCGCCTTCGAGTTTACGGCGAACAAGCTGGTCGGCGCCGACATCTTCTTGGACGAGGCCTCGGTCACGGCTACCGAGAACGCCATCATGGCGGCCTCCCTGGCGGAGGGCAGGACCATCCTGCGCAACGCCGCCAGCGAGCCGCACGTGCAGGATCTCTGCCGGCTTCTCAACGCCATGGGCGCCGACATTAGCGGCATAGGCTCCAACATCCTTACGATAAACGGGGCAAAATCCCTTCGCGGCGCCGACTACGCCATCGGCCCGGATTTCATGGAGATAGGCTCCTTCATAGGCCTCGCGGCCGTCACGCGCGGCGAGCTGACCATAGAGGGCGTCGTCCCCGAGGACCTGCGTATGATCAAGCTGGCCTTCGCTAAGCTCGGCATCAGCTGGGGCGTCGAGGGCGGGTCGCTCCGCGTGCGGGCCGGCCAGGCGATGCGCGTCCAGCCTGACTTAGGCGGCATGATACCCAAGATCGACGACGCGCCCTGGCCGGGCTTCCCGCCGGACCTGACCTCGATCATGACCGTGGTAGCCACCCAGGTGGAGGGCACGGTGCTCGTGCACGAGAAGATGTTCGAGTCGCGTATGTTCTTCGTGGACAAGCTCATCGGTATGGGCGCGCGCATCGTGCTCTGCGACCCGCACCGCGCCGTGGTCTCCGGCCCCGCCAGGCTGCGCGGCTCGGAGCTCGTGTCGCCCGACGTACGGGCGGGCATGGCCATGGTCATAGCCGCGCTCTGCGCCGAGGGTCGGAGCGTCATCAAGAACGTCTACCAGATCGAGCGCGGCTACGAGCGCATCTCCGAGCGCCTGCAAAGCCTCGGAGCGCGTATCGAGCGCGTCGAAGGGTAAAAAAACGGGCCTCCCGAATGGGCGGCCCGATCGTTTCCGGCCGGCCGTCTCGGCCGCGGCGGCCGCGGTGGGGCGGCGGCCGGGAGCCCCGCCTGTGTATCCCGGCGGCCGGTCCGCGGCGCCCTCGTCTATAGGTAGACGATCCTCGAGTGCGTCAGCACCTCATAACCGTTTTCAGTTATTAGAATATCATTCTCAAGGCGTACGCCGCCCTCGGCCGGGTCGTAGAGCCCCGGCTCGACGGTGATCATGTGGCCCGGCGCCAAGACCCAGGTATTGTCCTCGCGGCTGCGCACGGGGGGCATCTCGTGGGCCTCCAAGCCTATGCCGTGACCCAGGCCGTGGGGCATGACGTAGCCCTTCTCGGCGAAGATCGCGTCGACGCGCAGGGCGAGGTCGCGGCTTTTCACGCCGGGGCAGATCGGAAGAGCACACGTCTGAACTCCAGTCACCGAATACGAT